>JAJTDX010000045.1 GCA_021298235.1 Cryomorphaceae bacterium
GCCGGTGTAGCTCAGGGGTAGAGCGCTTCCTTGGTAAGGAAGAGGTCACGAGTTCAAATCTCGTCATTGGCTCATGAAAAAAGATGTTTCACCCAGAAGAGGGTGAAATTTTGTGTATACAAAAGTTTGTTTATTTATTAACTCGTAACAAATAGAACAATGGCTAAGGAAAATTTTGACCGTTCCAAACCACACGTGAACATCGGGACTATTGGTCACGTTGACCACGGTAAAACAACGCTTACTGCGGCAATCTCAAGTGTATTGGCCTCTAAAGGTCTTGCACAAGTGCGTGATTTCTCTTCAATTGACAATGCTCCTGAGGAGAAAGAGCGTGGTATTACAATTAACACGTCTCACATTGAGTACGAAACTGCTAACCGTCACTACGCACACGTTGACTGTCCTGGTCACGCGGATTACGTAAAGAACATGGTTACTGGTGCTGCTCAGATGGATGGTGCAATCCTCGTTGTAGCTGCAACAGATGGACCAATGCCACAAACACGTGAGCACATCCTTCTTGGCCGTCAAGTAGGTGTTCCTCGTTTGGTTGTGTTCATGAATAAAGTGGACATGGTTGACGATCCAGAACTTCTTGAGCTTGTTGAAATGGAAGTACGTGAGTTGCTTTCTTTCTATCAGTACGATGGTGACAATGCACCGGTTATTCAAGGTTCAGCACTAGGTGCTTTGAATGGAGAACCTAAGTGGGTTGCAACTGTTGAGGAATTGATGGATGCAGTTGATACTTATATCGAGCTTCCTCCACGTGATGTTGATAAGGCGTTCCTTATGCCGGTTGAAGATGTATTCACGATTACAGGTCGTGGTACTGTAGCAACTGGTCGTATCGAGACAGGTGTAATCAACTCAGGAGATCCTGTAGAAATCCTTGGAATGGGTGAAACGAAATTGACTTCTACTGTAACAGGTGTTGAGATGTTCCGTAAAATCCTTGACCGAGGTGAAGCTGGTGACAATGTTGGTCTTCTTCTTCGTGGTATTGAAAAAACTCAAATCAAGCGTGGAATGGTAATCTGTAAGCCAGGTTCAACAACTCCGCACCTTGAGTTTAAAGCTGAGATCTACGTATTGAAGAAAGAAGAAGGTGGACGTCACACTCCGTTCCATAACAAGTATCGTCCTCAGTTCTATTTCCGTACGACGGATGTAACTGGTGAGATATTCTTGACAGATGGTCGTGAGATGGTTATGCCAGGTGATAACGTAACAATCAATGTTAAGTTGATCGTTCCTGTAGCGATGGACAAAGGTCTTCGTTTTGCAATCCGTGAGGGTGGTAGAACAGTAGGTGCTGGTCAGGTTACTGAGATCGTTGCTTAATAATTCATTAAATAATGTGTTTAAAGGGGAGTTCGCTCCCCTTTTTACACGGGCGTAGCTCAGCTGGTAGAGTAGTGGTCTCCAAAACCATTGGTCGTGGGTTCGAATCCTACCGCCCGTGCGATAAAAAATAGAAGACGTGTCTAAAATCAGAAATTACTTTCGTGAAACTGTAAGGGAAATGGTGGAAGAAGTGACTTGGCCAACCTGGAAGGAGCTTGAAGCAAACACCATTATTGTTGTTGTTGCGTCTTTGATTATTGCAGGACTGATCTTCGTCATGGACTTTGGGTTTGGTATAAACGGAAAAGGTTGGCCGGGCTTGCTTGGTTTCATTTACGAAAATTTGTAATCTACGGTGCATTATGGCAGAGATTAAAAAGAGATGGTATGTGGTTCGTGCGGTAAGCGGAAAAGAGAAAAAGGTTAAGGAGTATCTTGACCTTGAGATTGCTCGTTTAAAGCTAACAGATTTTGTCGATCAAGTACTCATCCCGACAGAAAAGGTTTTTCAAATTCGAAATGGCAAAAAAGTTTCGAAAGAAAAAGCGTACCTCCCGGGTTACGTTCTTGTGGAGGCAGCGCTTGTTGGAGAGGTGCCTCATGTGATTAAGAGTATTCCCAATGTTATCGGATTTTTGGGAACAGAAAAGGGAGGTGAGCCCGTTCCTATGAGATTATCGGAAGTCAATCGTATACTTGGTAAGGTAGATGAATTGTCTGAATCTGAAGAGGAAATGAAAATCCCATTTGTGGTCGGCGAGTCTGTTAAAGTTATAGATGGACCATTCAATAACTTCAGCGGTGTCATTGATGAGATCAATGAGGATAAGAAAAAGCTGAAAGTTATGGTTAAGATATTTGGTAGAAAAAACTTGTTGGAGCTCAGCTACATGCAGGTTGAAAAAGAAATATAAAGGTTTTATTAACCCGTAGGAGTGAGGAAAACGAATAAAGCTTCCCGTGATTACTCATGTTTGACTACATAATTTGAGAACAAATGGCTAAAGAAGTAGCAGCGTTGATCAAACTACAGATCAAAGGTGGTGCAGCCAATCCAGCTCCTCCAGTTGGTCCCGCGCTTGGTGCGAAAGGGGTTAACATTATGGAGTTTTGCAAGCAGTTCAATGCGCGTACGCAAGACCGCCCTGGAAAGGTAACACCGGTTGTTATCACTGTTTACGGTGATAAATCGTTTGATTTTGTATTAAAAACTCCGCCGGCAGCGGTACAAATTGTTGAGCATACGAAGATCAAAAAAGGATCTTCTGAGCCTAACAAGTCAAAGGTTGGTTCGATCTCATGGGATCAGATAAGAACCATTGCTGAGGATAAGCTTCCGGATTTAAATTGTTTCACTGTAGATGCTGCCATGACAATGGTTGCTGGTACAGCAAGAAGCATGGGAGTTACTGTAAAAGGTGGTGAGGCACCTAAAACCAAATAATCAGTTTGTTATGGGAAGAGTATCTAAGAAACGCAAAGAGGTCTTGGCTAAATTCGATTTGGCAAAGCCTTATTCCTTGACAGACGCATGTGATTTGGTCAAAGGAATCTCAACAACTAAATTCGATGCATCCGTAGACATTAGTGTTCGTCTCGGTGTTGATCCTCGTAAAGCAAACCAAATGGTAAGGGGGACAGTTGCCCTTCCTCATGGTACTGGTAAAGATGTACGGGTTCTTGTACTTTGTACACCAGATAAAGAAGCTGAAGCGAAGGCAGCCGGTGCTGATCATGTTGGAATGGATGATTACATCGAAAAGATTAAAGGTGGATGGACAGATATCGATGTCATCATTACGATGCCGTCTGTAATGGGTAAAGTTGGAGCACTTGGACGTATTTTGGGTCCTAGAGGTCTTATGCCAAACCCAAAGACTGGAACCGTGACGATGGAGGTTGGTAAAGCAGTGGAGGAGGTAAAAGCCGGAAAGATTGACTTTAAAGTTGATAAATATGGTATTGTACATTCCTCTGTTGGTAAGGTTAGCTTTGAAGGAGGTAAAATACGTGACAATGCTCACGAATTGATCCAGACATTATTAAAGTTGAAACCTTCAGCTGCCAAAGGTACATACATCAAGAGTATTTATTTGAGCTCTACAATGAGCCCGGGTATTCAAGTGGATACCAAGTCTGTTGTTGCTTAAAAAAGTTTTGTTATGACAAGAGAAGAAAAAGCAAAGTACATAGAAGATTTGGCGAATGAATTAAAAGAAGCCAACATCTTTTATTTGGCAGATACAGCGGGCTTGACGGTGGATGTAGTAAATACGCTTCGCAGAAGGTGTTTCCAGTCTAATATCCGCATGCGTGTTGTCAAAAACACATTGCTCGAGAAGGCAATGGAACGCGTAGAGGGTAAAGACTTCGGTAACATGAAGGATGCACTTGCTGGTGCTACTTCAATCATGTTCAGTGAAGTAGGTAATGCACCTGCTAAGTTAATTCAGGAGTTTAGAAAGAAAAATGAGAAGCCAATCTTGAAAGGTGCTTTTATTGATGAGGCAGTTTTCATGGGAGACAACCAGTTGGAGGCACTCGTTTCTCTGAAAAGCCGTGAAGAACTTATCGGGGATATTATTGGATTACTCCAAAGTCCTGCCAAGAATGTTGTATCTGGACTTAAAGGTGCTGGTGGCAAAATCGCCGGGATTCTTAAAACGCTCGAAGAAAGAGCATAATTTAAATTTTAGTTTAACTTTTTAAATCAAATAAAAATGGCTGATATCAAGCAAATCGCGGAAACGCTAGTAAACTTAACAGTTAAAGAAGTAAATGAGTTAGCAACTATCCTTAAGGATGAGTATGGCATTGAGCCTGCTGCTGCTGCACCAGTAATGGTTGCTGGCGGTGCTGCTGCAGGTGGTGGCGAAGCTGCTGCTGAGAAGACAGAATTCGATGTGATTTTGAAGGCTGGAGGTGCTAACAAACTAGCTGTTGTTAAGCTTGTGAAAGAATTGACTGGAAACGGTCTGAAAGAATCAAAAGACCTTGTGGATGGAGCTCCAGCAACTTTGAAAGAAGGAGTTTCTAAAGATGAGGCTGAAGGATTGAAGAAGTCTCTAGAAGAGGCTGGTGCTGAAGTAGAGATTAAATAATTTCTTCTAAAGAGTATGGAAAGGTGTCCCGAAATTTCGGGATGCCTTCTCCTGTTTTATGCGATAAATGCATTTATTAGGTACATTTTCATCTTAAAAACGTTTGGCTTTGGCAACATCAAACAATATGGCAACAAGAGTGAATTTTGCATCAAGCAAAAGTCAATTTGATTATCCTGATTTTCTGGATATTCAGTTAAAATCTTTCCAGGAATTCTTCCAGTTGGAGACTACTCCTGAAAACAGAGAGAGCGAAGGACTCTTTAAAGTATTCGCGGAAAATTTTCCAATAACAGATACTCGAAATCAATTCGTACTCGAATTTTTGGATTATTTCGTTGATCCTCCTCGTTACACCATCGAAGAGTGTATTGAACGTGGTCTCACTTACAGCGTTCCGCTTAAGGCCAAGTTAAAATTGTATTGTACGGATCCAGAGCACGAGGATTTCGAAACAATCGTACAGGATGTGTATCTAGGAACTATTCCGTACATGACTCCGAAGGGATCTTTCGTTGTGAATGGCGCTGAACGTGTAATCGTTTCTCAGCTCCACCGTTCTCCGGGTGTATTCTTCGGACAAAGTCGACATGCTAATGGTACTAAATTGTACTCTGCACGTGTCATTCCTTTCAAAGGATCTTGGATCGAATTCGCTACAGACATTAACAATGTCATGTATGCATACATCGATCGAAAGAAAAAATTGCCTGTTACTACTTTGTTCCGTGCAATCGGATACGAAAGTGATAAAGATATATTAGAGATTTTTGGTTTGGCCGACGAAGTGAAGGCAACGAAAGCGAATCTCAAAAAATTAGTCGGTCGTAAGCTTGCTGCGAGAGTGTTGAAATCATGGATCGAAGACTTTGTGGATGAAGATACCGGTGAGGTAGTTTCTATCGAACGAAATGAGGTCTTGTTAGATCGTGAAACAGCACTTGAAGACGAACACATCGATTTGATAGTTGATTCTGGTGTGAAGAATGTTATCCTTCACAAAGAAGACGTGAATAGTGCCGACTTTACCATTATTTACAATACGCTTCAGAAAGACACCTCTAACTCTGAGAAAGAAGCGGTTGAACATATTTATCGTCAATTACGGAATGCTGAACCACCTGATTATGAAACCGCGAAGGGAGTTTTCGAGAAATTATTCTTCTCAGATACGCGTTACGATCTAGGTGAGGTTGGTCGCTTCCGTCTCAATAAAAAATTGGGTATTGATGGCAATGAAGAGTCTCGAGTACTTACAAAGTCAGATATTATCTCAATCATCAAATATTTGATTGAATTGATCAATTCGAAGGCGGATGTAGATGATATCGATCACCTCTCGAATAGAAGGGTACGAACTGTTGGTGAACAATTATATGCTCAGTTCGGTGTTGGTTTGGCACGTATGGCCAGAACCATCAGAGAACGAATGAATGTTCGTGACAACGAGGTCTTTACGCCAATCGATTTGATAAACGCTAAGACTTTGTCTTCAGTGATTAATTCATTCTTTGGAACAAATCAGCTTTCTCAATTCATGGATCAGACCAACCCACTGTCTGAGGTAACACACAAACGACGTTTGTCTGCACTCGGACCTGGTGGTCTTTCCAGAGAAAGAGCAGGTTTTGAGGTCCGTGACGTTCACTACACGCACTATGGACGACTGTGTACAATTGAAACGCCTGAAGGTCCAAACATTGGTTTGATTTCTTCACTGTGTGTTTTTGCGAAAGTGAACAAACTTGGTTTCATTGAAACACCTTACCGCAAGGTAGAATCAGGTAAAGTAGCATTGGACAAAGAACCGATCTATCTATCTGCTGAAGAGGAAGATGCCAAAATGATCGCTCAGGCGAATGCCATAGTAGATGAGAAAGGGAAATTCCTCACGGAGTTTGTGAAAGCACGATATGAAGGTGACTTTCCGGTTGTTGAACCAACAAATCTTCATTTGATGGATGTTGGTGCAAACCAAATCGCTTCAATAGCGGCTTCTTCTATTCCGTTCCTTGAGCACGACGATGCTAACCGTGCCTTGATGGGATCGAACATGCAACGTCAGGCAGTTCCACTTCTCAAACCGAGTTCGCCAATTGTTGGTACTGGAATTGAGCGCTTGGTTGCGCGTGATTCTCGTGTGCTTATCAATTCTGAAGGTGCCGGAGTTGTTGAGTATGTAGATGCAAACGAGATCGTAATTCGATATGATTGGACGGCTGAGGACAAATTGGTGAGCTTCGAAAATGAGGTTACTCGCTATTCGTTGACAAAATTCATGAAAACCAACCAAAGTACCTGCATCAATCTTAAGCCGATCGTTAAAAAAGCCGATCGTGTTGAGAAAGGTCAGGTTTTGTGTGAAGGGTATGCTACTCAGCAAGGTGAATTGGCACTTGGTCAGAACCTGAAAGTGGCATTCATGCCATGGAAAGGATATAACTTTGAAGATGCCATCGTTATTTCTGAGAAGGTAGTTCGTGACGACATCTTTACATCAATTCATATTGACGAATATACCTTGGAGGTTCGTGATACCAAACGTGGAATGGAAGAACTTACTTCTGATATTCCGAATGTATCTGAAGAAGCTACTAAAGATTTGGATGAAAACGGATTGATACGAATTGGTGCAGAAATAAAAGAGGGAGATATTCTAATTGGTAAAATTACTCCTAAAGGAGAAACTGATCCATCTCCGGAAGAAAAGCTTTTACGTGCAATTTTTGGTGACAAAGCCGGTGATGTAAAAGATGCTTCTCTTAAGGCTGGTCCATCACTGCGAGGAGTTGTAATTGATAAAAAACTCTTCTCTCGTGCGATCAAAGACAGAAAGTCCAAAGCTCAGGATAAGCCAGTTCTTGAATCCCTTGATACAGATTATGAGAAAGATATTGCAGAACTCAAGGAAAAACTTGCGGACAAGCTTATCGAAATCATTGGTGAAAACAAGTCCTCTGGAGTGTTCAACAATTTCAAGGAAGAGATAATAAAGAAGGGAACTAAGTTTACGCAGAAGAACTTGATCGGTGTTGATTACTCGATCATTAATCCGACAAACTGGACTTCTGATGCTCGCGTCAATGCGTTGATTGGAAGGGTTATTCACAACTTTAACATCAAAGCAAATGACTTGCTAGGTGCATACAAACGCAAGAAATTCCACATCTCTGTTGGGGATGAATTGCCAGCAGGAATTGTGAAGATGGCGAAAGTGTATGTTGCCAAAAAGCGTAAGTTGAAGGTTGGTGATAAAATGGCAGGACGACATGGTAACAAAGGTATTGTTGCAAATATCGTACGTGCAGAGGATATGCCATTCCTAGAAGATGGTACTCCGGTAGATATCGTATTGAACCCACTTGGTGTACCTTCTCGTATGAACCTTGGACAGATTTATGAAACTGTTTTAGGTTGGGCAGGTGAAAAATTGGGTGTCAAGTTTGCAACTCCAATTTTTGATGGAGCTCATCCATCTGAAATCGACCAATGGACAGACAAGGCTGGTGTTCCAAGATCAGGTAAAACATATTTGTACGATGGAGGAACCGGAGAGCGTTTCCATCAACCGGCAACTGTTGGTGTGATTTATATGCTTAAGCTATCTCACATGGTAGACGATAAAATGCATGCCCGCTCGATCGGACCATACTCACTCATTACGCAACAACCACTTGGAGGTAAGGCTCAATTCGGAGGTCAGCGTTTTGGAGAGATGGAAGTTTGGGCACTCGAGGCGTTTGGTGCCGCAAATATCCTACAGGAAATCCTTACGGTGAAATCAGATGATGTGATGGGACGTGCAAAAGCGTATGAATCTATCGTGAAAGGTGACAATATTCCTGAACCGGGAATTCCTGAATCATTCAATGTATTGTTGCATGAATTGAGAGGATTGTGTTTGAACATTTCAATGGATTAATTGACCAGTTGTTGAATTAAGAAATAAAAGATAAAAATGGCTTTTAGAAAAGAAACACCAAAAAAACAAAGCAGCTTCAATAAAATCACTATTTCGTTGGCGTCACCGGAGGTGATCCTTGAACAATCTAGTGGAGAAGTGCTAAAGCCAGAAACGATCAACTATAGGACTTACAAGCCCGAACGAGATGGATTGTTTTGTGAGCGTATTTTTGGTCCGGTAAAGGATTATGAATGTCACTGTGGTAAGTACAAGAGAATTCGTTACAAGGGTATTGTATGTGACCGATGCGGTGTTGAGGTAACTGAGAAAAAAGTGCGTCGCGAACGCATGGGACATATTTCATTGGTTGTTCCAGTCGCGCACATTTGGTATTTCCGTTCACTTCCGAATAAGATCGGTTATCTGCTAGGACTGCCTACTAAGAAACTCGATCAAATCATTTACTATGAGCGTTATGTTGTCATCCAACCGGGTGTAGCAACTGCTTTAGATGGTACAATATTGAAGAGACTTGATTTTCTAACAGAGGAGGAATACTTGGATATTCTGGACTCTTTGCCTAAAGAAAATCAGTATCTCGAAGACACAGATCCTAACAAATTTATTGCGAAAATGGGTGCTGATGCACTCTATGATCTTTTGCGTACATTGAATTTGGAGGACACGTCTTACACGCTTCGTCACCTTGCGAATACAGAAACTTCTGTACAACGTAAAAACGAAGCTCTGAAGAGATTGCAGGTTGTTGAGGCAATGAAAGAATCTCAGATCCGTATTAAAAACAATCCGGAATGGATGATTGTGAAGGTCGTTCCTGTAATTCCACCTGAGCTGAGACCACTTGTTCCATTGGATGGTGGTAGATTCGCAACGTCGGATCTAAATGATTTATATCGTCGTGTCATTATTCGTAACAACCGTTTGAAACGATTGATTGAAATTAAAGCTCCAGAAGTAATTCTCCGAAATGAGAAACGGATGTTGCAGGAGGCTGTAGATTCATTGTTTGATAACTCCAGAAAGTCTTCTGCAGTTAAAACAGAATCAAATCGTCCGTTAAAGTCGCTCTCAGATTCATTGAAAGGAAAGCAAGGTCGTTTCCGTCAAAACCTTTTGGGTAAACGAGTTGACTATTCTGCTCGTTCGGTAATCGTCGTTGGACCAGACCTTAAGCTTCATGAATGCGGTCTACCGAAAGATATGGCTGCAGAGTTGTACAAGCCGTTTATCATCCGAAAGATGATCGAAAGGGGTATTGTAAAGACGGTTAAATCAGCAAAGAAAATTGTAGACAGAAAAGAACCAGTAGTTTGGGATATCCTTGAGAACGTATTGAAAGGGCATCCTGTATTACTTAACCGTGCCCCAACTCTACACAGATTGGGTATCCAGGCATTCCAGCCTAAGCTTATTGAAGGAAAAGCAATTCGACTTCACCCGTTGGTAACTACTGCATTCAATGCGGATTTTGACGGTGACCAGATGGCGGTACATTTGCCACTTGGAAACGCTGCGATCCTTGAGGCACAGCTCCTGATGCTTGCTTCACACAATATTCTGAATCCTGCAAATGGTGCTCCAATCGCTGTACCATCTCAGGACATGGTTCTTGGATTATACTATATCACCAAAGGGAAAAAATCAGTTGGTGACCTTGTTGTGAAAGGTGAAGGAAGTACTTTTTATTCTCCGGAAGAGGTAATCATTGCATACAATGAAAGAAAACTTGATCTTCACGCTCACATAAAGGTGCGAACATATGACCTAAATCATATTGGTGTTCCTGAATTGAAATTACTTGAAACCACCTGTGGTAGAGTGCTTTTCAATGAGCGCGTTCCGCGTGAGGTAGGATTCATTAATGATGTATTGACGAAAAAGGCGTTAAGAGATATTATTGGTGAGGTTCTTAAAGTGTGCGGAACATCACGTTCTGCTCAGTTCTTGGATGACATCAAGGAGCTTGGATATGAAATGGCCTTCAAAGGAGGTTTATCATTCAATCTTGACGACATAATTATTCCTAAAGAAAAAGAAGTACTTGTCACCAAGGCGGAAAACGAAGTGAAAGAGGTAATGGCCAACTATAATGGAGGTCTTATTACAAACAATGAACGATACAATCAGATCATTGACATTTGGACGCATACTAACTCTCGTCTAACACACACTTTGATGGAGCAGTTGAAGAATGACCGTCAAGGATTCAACTCCATCTATATGATGTTTGACTCTGGTGCTCGTGGTTCCAAAGAGCAGATTCGTCAGCTCTCCGGTATGAGGGGATTGATGGCGAAGCCACAAAAATCAGGTGCAACAAGTCAGGAAATCATTGAAAACCCTATCTTATCGAACTTTAAGGAAGGTCTATCCATCCTTGAGTACTTCATCTCTACCCACGGTGCTCGTAAAGGTTTGGCCGATACGGCCTTGAAAACAGCTGACGCAGGTTACCTTACACGTCGTCTAGTAGATGTTGCTCAGGACGTTGTAATCAATACTGAAGACTGCGGCACACTCCGTGGAATCGTAGCAACAGCTTTGAAAAAGAATGATGAGGTTGTAGAGCCACTTTATGACAGAATAGTTGGAAGAACTTCTGTTCATGATGTGTACGTTCCTGATACGGATTCTCTCATAGTTGCTGCAGGTGAACTTATTTCTGAAGACGTTGCTCAAATGATTGATAAAGCAGCAATTGAAGAAGTAGAAATTCGCTCTGTTTTGACATGTGAAATGCGTCGTGGAGTTTGTTCGAAATGTTATGGTCGTAACCTTGCCACTCACCGTTTGGCTCAGCTTGGTGATTCTGTTGGAGTAATTGCAGCTCAATCAATTGGTGAACCAGGAACACAGCTGACGCTTCGTACATTCCACGTGGGTGGTACGGCATCAAACATTGCTGATGTTTCCGACATGAAAGCGAAAGCTTCAGGTAAACTGGAAATAGATGAGCTTAGAACAATTGAAAAGAAAAATGCCGACGGCTCGAAAAAGATCGTTGTAGTTGGACGTTCTGCTGAATTAAAAATTACGGACGAAAAAACAGGCATTGTAGTTATGAATGCCAATATTCCGTACGGTTCAGAGATGATGGTTGACAACAACTCCAAGATTAAAAAAGGAGATGTCATTTGTAAATGGGATCCATATAACGCGGTTATTGTTTCTGAAGTCTCAGGTAAGGTGGTATTTGATAATATCATTGAAGGAGTAACGTTCCGTGAAGAAGTGGATGAGCAGACAGGGTTTACAGAAAAAGTAATCACAGAATCTCGTGACAAAAAGAAGAATCCTGCAATTCATATTGTTGATCCTAAATCTGGAACAGTTCTTCGAGAATACTCTCTACCTGTGGATGCTCACATTTCGGTTGACAAAGATGCAAAGATTGAAGCTGGGGACGTAATTGTAAAAATCCCACGTGTTGCCGGAAAAACAGGTGACATTACTGGGGGTCTGCCACGTGTTACCGAACTATTTGAAGCACGAAATCCTTCTAATCCTGCAGTTGTCTCTGAGATCGATGGTATTGCTGAATACGGTAAGATCAAGCGTGGAAACAGAGAAATTCAGATCACTCCAAAATCAGGAGATGTAAGAAGGTATCTTGTTCCTCTATCTAAACATATTCTTGTTCAGGAGAATGATTTCGTAAGAGCTGGTCAACCATTGTCTGATGGTGCGATTACTCCAAATGATATTTTGAACATTGAGGGGCCAACAAAGGTGCAAGAGTACATTGTAAATGAAATACAAGAGGTGTACCGTCTACAAGGTGTGAAGATCAATGACAAGCATTTCGAAGTGATTGTTCGTCAGATGATGCTCAAGGCAGAAATCGTGAATGCCGGAGATACGAAGTTCTTGGAAGGTCAATCCGTACACAAGGCGGATATTATGGAAGAGAATGATGCAATCTACGGAATGATGGTGGTAGAAGATGCAGGTGATAGTTCTGTTCTTAAGAATGGTCAGATTGTGAGTGCTCGTCACTTGAGAGATGAAAATTCTCAGTTGAAAAGAGCAGACAAAAATCTGGTGATTGCCAGAGATGCAGTTCCGGCAACTTCAACTCCGTTGCTTCAGGGTATTACCAGAGCATCCCTTCAAACACAGTCGTTTATTTCTGCAGCTTCTTTCCAGGAAACAACGAAAGTATTGAACGAGGCAGCCATCTCCGGAAAAGAAGACCACCTTCTAGGATTGAAAGAAAACGTGATCGTAGGTCATTTGATTCCTGCGGGAACGGGAGTCCGAGACTTTCAAAAAATTATAGTGGCTTCTCAGGAGTCATATGAGGAAATGATCGAAGAAAACGCATAACATACAGGGGAGCTTTGCTCCCCTTTTTTATTTAATATCATGGAAAATAAAGATGAAAATCAATTGAATATTGAATTAAGTGAGGACATTGCCCTTGGTGTATATTCCAATTTCAGTATCATCACACATTCACCTTCAGAAGTTGTATGTGATTTTATTCAGATGATGCCGGGTATGCCCAAAGGAAAAGTTAGGACCAGGGTTTTAATGACCCCACAAAATGCGAAGCGCTTTTTGCATGCTCTAAGGGATAATCTCAATAAATATGAGCAGCATTTTGGAACGATCGATGACCAAGAAACCCCTGGGATGCCACCAATGAATTTTGGCACACCAAGTACAATGGCCTAACAAGATTTTTGTACTTTTAGTGTGTGAAAACATTTATTTTTTCTCTTGTATTTTTGTTTGGATTGCTCTCCTTGGCACCCAACTTACAGGGAGCTCAGTTTCTTAAGTTAAATGAATTAATTTCACATTACTGCGAACATCAGTCAGGTCCTGAGTCTTTTGGTTCTTTTCTCGAATTCATAAAAGACCATTATTACACCAAAGATCATAAAGGAGAGAATGAGAGTCAAATGCCTTTTAAATCGACTCAACTGGCATTTAATTATTGCATCACTTTGGAAAATACATTTCTAAATCTTCCTCAAAAGATGGGTTCATTTCAAGAACCGAAACAGGCTCTTTTCGACAATCCACAAAGTGCTGAAAATCGCTATATGGGACTTGTCTGGAATCCACCTCGAATGAGTTAATGCGTATGTCTCGGATTTAAAGATCCGGTAGTATTCATTAGTTCATTCTTCACATGTTAAATAAAATTATTCATTGGTCGATATCCAACAAACTTATCGTTGGTGTCTTAACGTTAGCTTTGGTTGTTTGGGGAACTTTCTCATTGCAAAATTTGCCTATTGATGCAGTACCAGACATAACCAATAATCAAGTACAAATCGTTACTTCTTCTCCTTCCTCTGGTGCGGAGGATATAGAACGCTTTGTGACCTTTCCCGTCGAACAGACGATGGCAACAATTCCAGGAATTGAGGAAATCTTGTACTGTTACTAGGCAATTTAAGAGCAGGATTAATAGTTGCCTCGGTGATACCACTTGCAATGCTTTTTGCAGTATCGATGATGAATATTTTTGGAGTTTCAGGGAATTTAATGTCCTTAGGAGCTTTGGATTTCGGATTGATTGTCGATGGTGCAGTTATAATAGTTGAGTCCACACTTCATTTTTTATATCACTCTGGAAATCGAACCTTGAATCAACATGAAATGGACATACAAGTGAATCGCTCTGCTTCGAAATTCAGTAAAAGCGCTGTATTTGGTCAGATAATAATCCTTGTAGTATATCTTCCATTGCTGGCTTTGGTTGGAATTGAAGGAAAGATGTTCAAGCCCATGGCTCAAACCGTCATGTTTGCCATTATTGGTGCATTGATTCTTTCGTTAACATATGTTCCGATGATTTCTGCTGTTTTCTTAAACAAGAAAATTGTAATCAAAGAAACTTGGAGCGATAAAATAATTCGCGTTGTAAGGTCGGTGTATATTCCCCTGCTTCAGCTTTTCATAAGAAAACAACGCATTGTTTTGTCTGCGTTATTTGTGCTTTTGTTAAGCAGTGTTTTTTTGTTCAGCAGGTTAGGGGCTGAATTCATACCATCACTTGATGAGGGAGATTTTGCGGTTGAAACGCGCTTGATAACCGGTACGAGCTTAACCAAAACCATAGAGGAAACTTTGAAGGCTTCAGAACTTTTAAAAAGAAAATTTCCGGAGGTTCTAAAAGTGGTGGGAAAAATCGGGACAGCAGAGATTCCTACAGATCCAATGCCAATGGAAGCATGTGACTTGATGGTTATATTGAAAGACAGAGACCAATGGGTATCTGCAACGACAAAGGATGAATTGGCTGAAAATATGCAACAGTATCTGGAGGCTAATCTTCCTGGTGTCTCTTTTGGATTTCAACAGCCCATTCAAATGAGATTCAATGAATTAATGACAGGAGCAAAACAAGATGTGGTGGTTAAAGTGTACGGCGAAGACTTGGATAAATTAAGTGCCTATGCAGAGCAAATTGGTAAATTGTCAACGCGCATAGAGGGTGTACAGGATGTGTATGTGGAGCAAGTTACCGGACTTCCTCAGCTAGTTGTAACCTATGATCGGCAAGCGCTGTCGAGGTACAATATCAGCGTGGAAGATGTGAACCGTGCGATCAATATAAGTTTTGCTGGTCAATCGGCAGGATTAATCTTTGAAGGAGAAAAAAGATTCGATTTGGTTGTAAAACTGGACTCTGTTAGCCGTGCTTCATTGAACGATCTGAGAATGGTTACCGTAGCATCGCCATTGGGAGTTCAGGTGCCTATTGAACAAGTTGCAAAAGTAGACTTGCAAAACGGACCAAATCAAATTCAAAGAGACGAAGCGAAACGCCGAATAATTGTCGGATTTAATGTAAGAGGAAGAGATGTACAAAGTATTGTGAATGAACTGAAGGAAAAAATTAAAGAGAATGTGGCTTTTGAAACGGGTTATTTCCCAACCTATGGTGGGACGTTCAAAAATCTTGAAAATGCCAGAAAGAGACTTGCCATCGCGGTTCCGGCATCTTTGTTCTTAATTTTTTTCCTGTTATATCTTACCTTCCAATCAATAAAACAAGCAGTGCTCATATTTTCCGCGATACCCCTTGCTGCGCTGGGAGGGATTTTAGCACTCAGTCTTAGAGGGATGCCTTTTTCAATTTCTGCAGGAGTTGGATTCATCGCATTGTTCGGTGTCGCTGTGCTCAATGGAATTGTATTGATTTCAGAGTTTAATTCATTGAAAAAAGAGGGCTACACGAATCGTTTGAGAATTGTTTTGTTAGGTACGAAAGTGAGAATGCGGCCGGTATTGTTAACTGCCCTCGTCGCATCCCTAGGTTTTCTGCCCATGGCATTGTCACACGGCAGCGGTGCTGAAGTCCAGAAACCATTGGCAACAGTTGTCATTGGTGGATTGATCACTGCTACAATCCTTACTTTATTTGTACTCCCAATATTTTATCTGATTTCAGAAAGAAAAATGAAGCGAAGAAGAAAACAAAATACCTCCCTGATGATTATGGTTCTTTTTACAATTGGAGCCGGTAATGTATTCTGTCAGGAAACTCAAATTCTTTCACTTGAGAAGTGCCTGGAAATTTCAAAGTCGGAACATCCCTTGATGCGTTCTGCAGAAATGCAGATTTCAAAGGGAATTGTTTTGGGAAAAAGCCGTGCTGAGATTCCAAAAACCGGCCTGGATTTGATGGTAGGCCAGTACAATTCATATTTCAAGGGAGACAATAACCTCACACTTTCTCAAACAATTCCCTTTCCATCGGTTCTGTTAAAAGAAAAACAACTTGGGGTGATCCGATCTGAGATTTCTTCTGAAGAGAAAAAGGTGCTCTGGAAAGATATTTCACTTGAAATTCATACAGTGTATGATGAGATAAACTTTAGGAAAGCTCGAGAACTAATTTTAAAACAACAAGATTCTGTTCTTCAAGTTCAATTAGCAAAAATCCGGCTGAAATATGAATTGAAAGATGCAACAAAATTGGAAGAGTCTGTCCTTTCATCGAAGTCAAGACTCATTGGAAATACCATCCATGCCAATGCGCTCGAATTGAAAAATGCGGAGCGTCGACTTCAATTGCTTCTTGGAATGTCAAGTCCACTCACAACTGAATTTTCGAATTACCAGGTAAAAGCCAACTTGCATAATATGGATTCTGCCACTCTTAGTCAGCATCCAAGTATAAAGCTGTTCGAACTCAAGGATGATGAGTTCCAAAAAGAAAGAGAATTGAATACAGCGCGATTGTTGCCGGATATTTCTTTGAAATATGTAAATCAAACTTTAGTGGGAGTACATACGTTAACTCCCGGAAATGATATTGCGTATGTTAAAACAGACCGTTTTCAGGCAGCTCAAATAGGGCTTGAACTTCCGCTTTTCTTTGGAGCATCTAAACATAGAACTGAAGCAATCGATTTGTCCCGTCTCCAAAATCAACTCGAATTAGAATATTCAAAGAGACAGATGGAATCTTCCCTTTTTGAACTTTACAATACGATGGATGCTCTTCTGAATAGCATGGAGGTCTACCAAACGCACCTTCTCCCGGAAAGTAAAATTATGGAGGAACAAGCGATTGTTTCATTAGAAACAGGACAAATATCTATGATGGAATTTTTGCAAACTAAACAAATGGTTTTAGACATCGAACTAACCTATATTGATGTGATACATGAATGCAATAAGACATATTATCAAATAGACTGGTACAGTCAAAATCAATGAACATGAAATATATTAAAATACTGCCTATAATGGGCATTCTGCTTCAGCTGTTCTCCTGCAATTCAGTTGATACACCGAAAAAAGATAGTGCTATTGATATGAATTCAATAAGTTTGAATGAAGCACAAATTCAGAATGCAG
>JAJTDX010000143.1 GCA_021298235.1 Cryomorphaceae bacterium
CCATCCTCTTGACTCATTACTCGATAATTCTCGCTCAATTGGAAATAATAAAGCTTGAGAATCTATTGGTCTGGAAATAAATTGATTAATCATTTCATCATAAATTATTCGTTCAATAGCTCTGCTACTATCAATCAAAAGAAATCCGGATTTGGTGGTGGTTATTATATATTTTCCTCTAAATAAATATTGCTTCTTTTCCTGAACATCCAGATCAAGCTCATCGACATGCCCCTTCTCAATCTGGTCATCCTCAATTTTGTAAAAGTTCTCCCAATCTTTAGAAGTTAAATCAGTTGATCCAAACCCTTCGGCATTTATGGCTTTTGTGAACGAATTCCCAACGCGACCTGAGTTACCGGAGCGAGAAGCCGAAGTTTGAAAGGGATTAAAACTTGGGTCTACCTTTATCGTTGGCTCAACAATAGGCTGATTCTTCATATCATATGGTAGATTGAAGCTGGATTCAGGCTCAAAATCGAGCGTAGGAGCGATATTGTATTTACCCAAAGCCTGACGGACACTCGACAAAAGGATGGCATAGATCAGCCTGTCTTCTTCAAATTTGATCTCTGTTTTCGTTGGATGAACATTTACATCAATCTTTGAAGGGTCGACCTTGAGATAAAGAAAGAAACTCGGAAAATATTTAGGTTGAATCAAACCATCAAAAGCCTTTATCAGTGCATGACTGAAATAAGTGTCCTTGAAAAAACGGTCATTAACAAAGAAGAATTGTTCTCCACGTGTCTTCTTTGCATACTGGGGCTTACCGACATAACCAATCACTTCAACAATTTCTGTTGATTCTTCGATAGGAACTAATTTGTCATTGGAGTTCTTTCCTATGATATCCACAATCCGCTTCCTTCTAACAGCAGAAGGAAGATTATATATTTCCTGATCATTGTGATACAAGGCAAAAGAAAGGTCAGGATGAGCAAGGGCAATGCGTTCGAACTCATCCATGATATGATTAAATTCAACATTGTCTGATTTCAGGAAGTTTCTTCGGGCGGGCACATTAAAAAAAAGGTTCTTCACCTCAAAGGAAGTTCCATCAGGGCAAACGCAAACTTCGTTTGCAACACATTTACCTCCTTCTATGATAATCCTCGTTCCTGTTTCATCGACAGGGCGCTTTGACTTTAGTGTAACATGAGAAATAGCCGCAATGGAAGCCAGGGCTTCCCCACGAAATCCTTTGGTACTAAGAGAAAAGAGGTCTTCCGCACGTGTCACCTTGCTTGTTGCATGTCTTTCAAAACTCATGAGCGCATCTGCAGGGGACATCCCCCAACCGTTATCAACTATTTGAATTAAAGTTTTTCCGGCATCCTTTATAATTACCCGAATCTTTGTAGCACCGGCATCAATAGCATTTTCAACCATTTCCTTTACTACAGATGCTGGCCGTTGTATAACCTCTCCGGCCGCGATCTGGTTTGCTATATGGTCAGGAAGCAGTTTAATCACATCACTCATTGTCCTTTGTCTTAAAAGTTAGTATGTGACATAAGCTTTGAATTAAAGCAATAAACCGATAATTTGAAAAAGGAGAATGTATCATGCTTGTGATGCGTAAACAAAAATAATCAAATCTCTTTCGAAAGCATTGTTCGGACGTCAAGAATTATTCCACTTATTGAAAGCTGACAAAAGGTCATTTGACATGTTCAAGAATAAAATCGTTCCAACCGTTACAAAATCGCTACTATCTATTTAAATTCGTAATTATGAATATGAAAGTTGTTGTCAATTTCGTCTTTTTATTAACCTTTCTATCGCTCTTGTCAATTTCTTCGAGCATGCCAGATCGCTCGTCTGATATCCCCCTCAAAAATCAGAATACTGATGTTGCGTCTGAAGAATGGGCGGTTAAAAAACTGTCTTCAATGACATTGGAAGAGAAGATCGGACAATTCTTCATGGTTTCCGCCTACTCAAACCAAGGAGAGGATCAATTGCGAGAAGTAGAACGAATGGTTGCGGATGATAAAGTCGGCGGAGTCATTTTCTTCCAAGGAGAAAAGGATAATCTAGTTTCGTCTATCAAACGTTTACAGTTGGCAGCGCGTATTCCACTATTAATTGCAATGGATGCAGAGTGGGGCACAAACATGAGGCTTTTCGATGGGGAACGCTTTCCCTATGCCTATACTTTAGGAGCTGCTGACGATGTTGATCTTTCAGAAAGAATTGCCTCGATGATGGCGATGGAGTGCAGGGAAATGGGGATTCATGTCAATTTCTCCCCTGTTGCGGACGTTAACAGTGACCCAAAGAATCCGGTTATCGGTTTTAGATCTTTCGGCGAAAATCCTAAAAAGGTTGCGGATCATGTCAGAGCGTTTATTCGTGGGATGGAAAGTAATGGAGTAATGACTAGTGTTAAACATTTCCCCGGTCACGGGAATACAGACAAGGATTCCCATTTTGAGTTGCCAACGGTTTCACAATCTCTTAAAACAATTGAAGCTATCGATCTTTTTCCGTTCAGAGAAGGGATCAGAGTCGGAACATCCTCTGTGATGATCGGACATTTGAATGTGCCGGCGTTAGATAATTCCGGAACTCCAAGCAGTTTGTCAAAAAAGATCATACAAGATCTGCTTCAAAAAGAAATGGGATTCAAGGGGATTGTCATTTCCGATGCTCTGAATATGAAAGCAGTTGCAGATAAATATGGGAAGGCAGAAGTGTCAGTCAAGGCCTTTCAAGCTGGATGTGATATCCTTTTATGCCCTGAAAGTCTCAATGAAGCGATCAAAGCTATTAAAGCTAAGGTAGAAAAGGGTGACATAGCAAAGAAAGAGATTGACGAACGGTGCATGAAATTATTGAAAGCAAAGTATAAGTTTATCATTGCACCTGTAAAACTTAAGAAATACAAAGATGGTGAGGTAAAATGGGCTGAACAACAAGTCTATGACAAGGCCGTCACTCTTCTGAAGAATGAAGGGGCACTTTTACCAGTTAGGTTGCTGAATAAAAAAATCGCAAGGATTTCTATTGGAATGCATACCGCACACCTCAGAGAAGCAATTGATCTTTTTACAGATGTTGACCACTTTCACTATTTCTCGATAGAAGAGGCATTGGAAAGAGCTCCAAAGGACATGCAACAATATGACATGGTCATAACTGCTCTCCATGCCAATACAGTGCGGCCAAAGAATAATTTTGGGTACGGGAATAAATTGGAAAGTGTTCTTACTGAGCTACCGAAAGGGAAACAGAATATTCTAGTTCTGTTTGGCAACCCCTTGGTGTTGAAAGATGAGAGTGCTCTCGGTAAATTCGATGCAGTGATAGTGGCCTATGAAAATAGGGGAATGGCTCAGAAAAGCGTTGCAAACTTGATATTTGGCGCTATGCCATCGAATGGGAAGCTTCCTGTCACCGTCAGTAAATTTTTCCCTAGGGAAAGTGGAATTGAATTAAAATGGGGAGGAAGACTTAAGTTCACCCAACCGGAGGAAGTTGGTATCGATCCTGAGAAGCTTGATGAAATAGACAAAATAGCAGAAAACGGAATAAAAAAAGGTGCTTTCCCGGGTTGTCAAGTGGTCGTTGCGGTAAGAGGAAAGATTATTTACCGAAAGAGTTTTGGTACGCACACTTTTGATTCAAAGGATTCTGTTCAGAATACGGACATATATGATATTGCATCCGTTTCCAAGATAGCAGGTTCCACAGTAGGAGTGATGCGACTTCAGGAGCAAAATAAGTTTAGTTTATCGAAAAAGTTGAACGATTACATACCCGATATTACCGGCAATGGTACTTATGGTTCTATCCTCGTTCGAGATATGATGGCACATCAGGCTGGACTTACAGCATGGATTCCATTTTTCAAGAAAACGCTAAAGAACGGTGAGTTGAACCATTCGGTCTACTCGACAAAAAATAAAAAGGGATTTGAAACTCAGGTTGCCGAAAATTTATGGATAAAAGACTCCTACACCGATTCGATCTACAATCAGATACTTGCAACCCCTCTTGGCATCAAGAAATATGAATATTCGGACCTAGGTTATTATTTCATCAAAAAGATTGTTGAAAAGCAATCAGGGCAATCATTCCAAGAATACCTTATGCAAGAACTCTACCTTCCCATGGGGTTGCGCTCTATGCGCTACCGACCAAGGGATTTTTTTCCTTTAAACAGGATTGTTCCAACGGAAATGGATATGGTTTTCAGGAAGCAATTGGTGCATGGTTATGTTCATGATCCTGGGGCGGCTATGTTAGGCGGGATCGGTGGTCATGCCGGCTTGTTTTCCAATGCCACAGATCTCGCTTCGCTGATGCAGATGATTCTCAATAAAGGGAATTACGGTTCCGTCAACTATATCAATTCTGACATTATCGAAGAATTCACTAAAGCTCAATTCTCAGGGAACAGAAGAGGCGCTGGTTTTGACCGTCCAACTATGAATGGAGGGGGGCCATGTTATGATGGTGCATCACAATTGAGTTTT
>JAJTDX010000046.1 GCA_021298235.1 Cryomorphaceae bacterium
ACCTGTAGTGATTGATGTGGTTGGAAACGACACGGATTCTGATGGAACTATTGACGCTACTTCTGTAAATGTATTGACAGGACCAACGAATGGTTCAGTGACTGTAGATCCTATCACAGGTGAAGTGACGTACACCCCAGATCCTGGTTATTCTGGTTCTGATTCGTTCACGTATGAAGTGTGCGACAATGGCTCTCCGGTGATTTGTGATCAGGCAACAGTTACAATCACTGTGAACTCAATCAATGACGGCCCTGCAGCGAATGATGATGTTGCAACTACACCATCTGAGACTCCTGTAGTGATTGATGTGGTTGGAAACGACACGGATTCTGATGGAACTATTGACGCTACTTCTGTGAATGTATTGACAGGACCAACGAATGGTTCAGTGACTGTAGATCCTATCACAGGTGAAGTGACGTACACTCCGGATCCTGGTTATTCTGGTTCTGATTCGTTCACATATGAAGTATGTGACAATGGCACACCAGTAATTTGTGACCAAGCTGTTGTGACAATAACTGTTGGGGATTGTCTTTCAAATACACTCGCAGACTGCGACGGCGACGGAGTAACGAATGGCGACGAGCTTGATCCTGACGGCGACGGCACGCCTGGTCCGAACGGCACAGATCCAAACGATCCTTGTTCATACACAGCAGCTGACATTTCAGTAGCACCTTCGGGAGCTTGGTTAACAGCAGACTGCGACGGCGACGGAGTAACAAATGGCGATGAGTTTGATCCGAACGGAGACGGTACGCCTGGTCCGAACGGCACAGATCCAAACGATCCATGTTCATACACAGCAGCTGACATTTCAGTAGCACCTTCGGGAGCTTGGTTAACAGCAGACTGTGACGGCGACGGAGTAACAAATGGCGATGAGTTTGATCCGAACGGTGATGGCACGCCTGGTCCGAACGGCACAGATCCAAACGATCCATGTTCTTATACCGCAGCTGACATTTCAGTAGCACCATCTGGAGCTTGGTTGACAGCAGACTGCGACGGCGACGGGGTAACGAATGGCGATGAGTTTGATCCGAACGGAGATGGCACACCTGGTCCGAACGGCACAGATCCAAACGATCCATGTTCATACACAGCAGCTGACATTTCAGTAGCACCTTCGGGAGCTTGGTTGACAGCAGACTGCGACGGCGATGGAGTAACGAATGGCGATGAGTTGACCGATGGTACGAATCCGCAGGATCCATGTGACCTTGTGGTGTCTAGTCAAACGGTTCCTACATCCACAAATTGGAATTCATCCGACTGTGACAATGATGGTATTAGCAACGGCGAAGAGATCGCAAATGGTTCTGATCCATTGGATGCATGTAGTCCGAAAGTATGTGATTTCAGTATTCCTGAAGCATTTACTCCGGATGGAGATGGTATCAATGATGCTTTTGTAATCGTAGGTATAGAGAAATATCCGGACAATGAGATCACTATTCTGAACCGCTGGGGGAATGTCGTGTTCCAGACAATAAATTATCAAAACGACTGGAATGGTAGCTCACAAAGCTCATTGAATGTCGGAGGTGATGCTCTTCCAACAGGAACGTATTATTACATTTTTGACACGAAAGATCCGAATGCAGGTGTATTCAAAGGATATGTTTATTTACAACGTTAATTGGCTTAGACTATGAAGATGAGAATAGTAACAATTTTTCTGATGACTTGGAATGTGTCATTAGTATTTGGCCAGCAGGAACCGCAGTTTACGCAGTTTTTTGACAATAAATTATTTGTCAACCCGGCCTATGCGGGCAGCAGAGAGTTGCTGAATGTGACAGGTATTCACAGGGAGCAATGGATGGGATTTTCAGGTCGTCCGGTATCGAGTACGCTAAGTATACATTCACCATTGAAGTATGAATCTGTTGGTGTTGGTATGACCTTCGTTCATGACCAAGCGGGACCAATCTCCCAGACTATGGTATATGGGGATTTTTCCTACACGTTGAAGTTTAAGAATGCGGATCGAAAATTATCTTTTGGACTTAAAGGTGGATTGAACGTGATCTCAGCTGCGACGAGCACATTGGAGACGACGCAGGACAATGATCCAAAATTGCTTCAAAACGTGCAAAACCAGGTGAATCCGAATTTTGGATTTGGAATATATTACCATGGTCCTCATTTCTTTGCCGGAGCCAGTACGCCAAGAATAATCGAACAATCCTTTGGAAATAGTGAAACAACCAAGGAGAGGCGTCACTATTTCGGAATAATTGGTGGAATCGTTGATTTGAACAGTAAGTGGAAACTGAGACCTTCTTCTCAGGTGAAGATTACTGCAGGAGCACCACTCAGTTTAGACTTGAGTACAGCATTCATCTACAGAGAGAAAATCTGGTTTGGAGGAATGTATAGGTGGGACGCCGCCTTCGGTATTTTTTCTCAGTTTCAATTGACAGATCAGTTTAAAGTTGGAGTTGCCGGAGATTTCGGAACGCAAGAGATTAGAAAATATAACTACGGAACGGTAGAAGTTCTGTTGTCGTATGATTTCAGGTTTAACAAGAAAGGTATTCGTTCACCACGTTACTTCTAACAATAGGAATATGAAAAGAATAGGTTTTACGCTTGCGGCAGTTTTGATGATCCAAACATTCACATTCGGACAATCATCTAAATTACGTATGGCAGATACATACTTTAATAAGTTATCGTTTGCTCTTGCAGCACCATTGTATGGTGAAATTATCGGCACCTCTGAAGATAATACGTCCGTTAAACAAAAGTTGGCTGTGTGTTATTACAACATGGGTGATATGCAAAATGCCGAGAAGTATTTTGCCGAGACGGTAAATGACGCATCTGCTGGTGCGAATGATTATTTCATGTATGCACAGGCGCTAAAGCAAAATGGAAAAACTAAAGATAGTGATGTATGGATGGATAAGTTGAATATTAAATTTCCTAATGATTTCAGGGGCCTATCCTTTAAGAAGAATAAAACATATCTTTCTGATATTGCCAAAAATTCAGCACATTTCACGATTAATTATTTGAATATTAACACACCTTATACTGAATTTGGGGCGTACCAAGTTTTTGGAAAGGAAGAAGTTGTAATTATCAGTAATCGTGGATTCAGTAATTCTGTGAAACAAGATTGGACATGGAACGCAAGTCCGTTTTTGGACATGTATGTATCAAACCAGGCCAAAAAGGACTCGCTGGGCACTTTAGTTAAAAAAGGAAAAGCGAATACGCGTTTTCATGAAGGACCTATTTGCTACACTCCCGATGGAAAAAAAGTGTATTTCACGAGAAATAATATTTCCGAGAGAAATGAGCGGAGAGATGCCAATGGAATTCAAAATCTAAAGATTTACGTCGCGGATGTTGCAGAAGGCGGTGAATGGATAAATGAAAAAGAGATTTCTTTGAATTCTAAAGAATATTCATTAGGACATCCAACATTTTCTAAGGATAGCAAAACCATGTTTGTTGCTTCGGATATGCCTGGTGGTTACGGGGGCGCGGACTTATATTCAGTTTCTGTGAATTCGGATGGAACATTCGGTAAAATGATCAATCTTGGTCCAACAATCAATACCGAAGCAAATGAGATGTTTCCAGTAGTATCCAGCGAAGGTCAACTCTTTTTTGCTTCCAATGGTCACATTGGGTTGGGCGGACTAGACGTGTTTGTGGCCTTTCCAATGAAAGATGGATCGTTCAAAAAAGTCACCAATTTGGGAAATAAGATTAATAGTTCATCCGACGATTTCGCACTCATTTTTAACTCTGATGGAAAGACCGGATATTTTTCATCCAATAGAGCAGAGGGTAAGGGAGGAGATGATATTTATGCGTTTACTCTGGTAGCACCATACAAGGCAGGTGTTTTTGTAGAGGGTATAATTGCCGATCAATCCAACGGTACGATTCTGCCAAATGCACTTGTTGTTATAAAAGACGAAAAAGGTAAGGTGGTAGCAGAACTAAAAACAGATTCTGAAGGTCGTTATACTGCCGAATTAGAAGAGGAAAATAAATATACTGTTTCCGTTAAAAAGGACGATTATTTCGAGAAAGCAATGCCATTGGATGCTGCAAAAGCTGATCCTGTCTCAGGTAAGATAAATGGAGATGCCGTTCTCGAGAAAAAACCAGACATCATGCTTTTGTGCACGATCACAGATGCTGTCTCAAATTTACCTTTAGATGGGGTGAAAGTGAAGATTACTGAAAAAGCAGTAACTACTCCTTTGATCTCTTCAACAACAGATGGTTCTGGAATACTGCGCAAAGAGGTCCTCGACAAGAAACAGGGGGATAATGTGACCTACACAGTAGTTCTTGAAAAAGAGGGTTATCTAGGCAAAACTGTTGTGTTCAACGGATCAGTTCCAGCGAATGGTGTAATCAATTTAAATGAGAAATTAGACCTGTCGCTCGATAAGATAGCTGTAGGTGCAGATTTGGCTAGCATAATTGATATCAAACCCATCTACTTCGACCTGGGCAAAGCCGATATACGCAAGGATGCGGCGACAGAACTCGAAAAGATTGTTAAAGTGATGAATGACAATCCAAACATGGTTGTTGAGCTCGGTTCACATACCGATTGTCGATCGAGTTATAAGTTCAACATGGATCTGTCGTCCAGAAGGGCGATAGCATCTGCGAACTATATCAAGAAACGCATCACAAAACCTGAAAGAATCTATGGGAAGGGCTATGGTGAATCTAAACTTAAAGTAGATTGTCCATGTGAAGGAACGGTAAAATCAACTTGTCCGGAGGAGGAGCACCAAAAGAACCGAAGGACAGAATTCGTCATTATCAAAATGTAACATTAAGTCCGGACATTGTTCCGGATTTTTTTTGTCCATTCTTACTACCTTTGCCCACTCAAATGGCCGATATGAAAAGAACAAAGATCGTTGATGTATTAACCAGTTCTGAAATTGGTAAAGAGATTCTGGTAAAAGGATGGGTACGTGCATTTAGAAGTAATCGTTTTGTCCAATTGAATGATGGGTCAACCATCCATACCCTACAAGCGGTTGTTGATTTTGAGAAAACGGATGAGTCTCTACTAAAGCGAATCACTACTGGTGCTGCGGTTGGATTGAAAGGAACCCTGGTTGCCTCACAAGGTACGGGTCAGACGGTTGAATTACAGGTCGCAGAGATCGAGATCATCGGAGACGCTGATCCGGATGACGTTCAACGTACGGTGATGCAGCCTAAGCGCCACAGCTTGGAATTTCTTCGTGAACAAGCTCATTTACGTTTCAGAACCAACACTTTCGGCGCTGTATTCCGAATTCGTCACGCTGTTGCCTTTGCTATTCATAAGTTCTTTAATGAGCGTGGATTTTTCTATTTACATACTCCAATTATTACCGGATCGGATGCTGAGGGGGCAGGTGAAATGTTCCGGGTGACTACCCTCGATCCAAAAAATCCACCACTTACCGAGGAAGGAAATGTAGATTTTAAAGAAGATTTTTTCGGCAAAGCTGTGAATCTCACCGTGTCAGGTCAATTAGAGGCAGAATTAGCTGCATTGGCTTTAGGCCAGGTATATACATTCGGTCCAACATTCCGTGCAGAGAATTCAAATACTTCAAGACACCTTGCTGAATTTTGGATGATCGAACCGGAGGTGGCCTTCAATGACCTTGTGGACAATATGAATCTTACTGAGGACTTCCTGAAGTTTATCTGTTCTTACGTCATGGAACATTGTGCAGATGACCTGAAATTCTTGAATGACCGTGAGACGCAAGAGCAAAGTCAGAAGCCACAAAATGAACGAAACGAATTGTCTTTAATTGAACGATTACAATTTGTGGTGAATAACGACTTTAAGCGCCTAACCTATACTGAAGCGATTGATGTTTTAAAGAATTCCAACCACTACAAAAAGAAGAAATTTCAGTACGAAGTGGAATGGGGGATTGATCTCCAAAGCGAGCATGAACGTTACCTTGTAGAAAAGGAGTTTAAATGCCCTGTTATTCTAACAAATTATCCAGCGAAAATCAAAGCATTTTACATGCGTCAGAATGACGATGAAAAAACAGTTGCCGCCATGGACGTCCTGTTTCCGGGTATCGGAGAGATCGTAGGAGGTTCACAGCGTGAAGAACGTCTTGATGTTCTCAGAAAGAAATGTGCTGATTTCCATATTCCCGAAGAAGAATTGTGGTGGTATCTAGACACACGTCGTTTCGGGTCAGTTCCGCATGCTGGATTCGGATTAGGTTTCGAACGAATGGTGATGTTTGTAACAGGAATGACCAATATTAGAGATGTGATCCCCTTTCCGCGTACACCTCAGAATGCGGAGTTTTAAGATTATCGATTTTCAATCATTGATTCGTTAAACGTTATTTTTTATCTAAATAATTCTTGTGGGAGTACAAGGTGGAGAACTTTAGTTAATTTTGTTTTGAACGTACCCGTTTTCGTTTAATCTGTTGAATTCATGGCACTCAAACAACATCTGATTCAAAAACTGGAGCAGCGGCTCTCTCCTCAGCAAATCCAGCTGATGAAGTTGTTGCAGGTGCCCACCATGGAGCTTGATCAGCGTATAAAGCAGGAAATAGAGGAAAATCCTGCTCTTGAAGAGGGCGCAGATTCGGAAGAAGATTTTGAAAAAGAGGAAGACTTTGACGATGATTACGAAGAAGATGAGCCTGATTTTGACATTTCTGAATATATAGACGAAGATGGATCTGATTATAAGACGAAGGCAAATAATCACAGCAAGGATGACGAAGAACGGGTAATTCCACTTTCCGGGGAACAGTCTTTTCAGGAATTGCTTTCTCAACAATTGTATTTGCTCGACCTCGACGATAATCAGTTTCTCGTTGCAGATACACTCATTGGAAATCTGGATGAGTCAGGTTACCTGAACAGAGAACTGGAAGCAATCGTTGACGACCTTGCTTTTTCTGCAAATGTCATCGTGACAGAAGCGCAGGTTGAAGAGGTGCTGAAACTGATACAGGAACTTGATCCTGCGGGAATAGGCGCAAGAGATCTACAGGAATGCCTTCTAATTCAGATAAATCGCAAGCAAGACGGGGATATTACCAAATTTACAGCGAAAAAGATTTTGGAGGATTTCTTTGAGGAATTCACTAAAAAACATTTCGATAAGATTTCTAAAAAACTGGAAATTGAGGATGAAGATCTGAAGGAAGCTATTGATGAGATATTGAAATTGAATCCAAAACCAGGAGGTTCAATGCGTGAATCTGCGCGTAACATACAGCAGATCATTCCTGATTTTATGATTAATGAGTTTGAGGGGCATCTTGAATTGTCTTTAAATGGCCGGAATGCACCTGAGTTAAAGGTCAGCAGGGAATATGAACAAATGCTTCGATCCTATGCCGAGGGTGCAAAGACGTCAAAATCTGACAAAGAGGCGTTGATGTTTGTGAAGCAAAAGCTGGATGGTGCAAAATGGTTCATTGATGCTATTAGACAAAGGCAACATACCTTATTAATGACCATGGATGCCATCATGAACTATCAAAGGGAATATTTCTTAACCGGCGATGAAACCAAGCTAAGACCTATGATCCTGAAGGACATTGCAGAGATAGTTGGATTGGATATTTCCACTATATCTCGTGTGGCTAACAGTAAGTATGTTCAGACAGGATACGGAATTTTCGCATTGAAATACTTTTTTTCTGAATCACTTTCAACCGATACGGGAGAGGAAGTTTCCACGCGTGAAGTAAAGAAAATTCTTTCAGAGGCTATAGAAGGCGAGAAAAAACGAAAACCCTTGACTGACGAGAAACTTGCAGAACTCCTCAAAGAAAAGGGATACAACATCGCCAGAAGAACTGTTGCCAAATACCGCGAACAGCTGAATATTCCGGTAGCACGTTTAAGAAAAGAACTTTGAAGACGTTTTCTCATATTATTTCTTGGGTTTTCTTACCGCTCTTGACTCCGGTTTATGGATTATTACTCGCATTGTATGTTCCTTCCATGCCGGAAGTTCTCTATTTCAGAGAATCGTTATATTTCATGAGTCCTGAAGCAAAACAGGCGCTTCTTTTAATGTTTGTTACGTTTAGTGCTTTAGCACCCGGAATATCGTTCCTGTTCCTTCATAAACAAAAAGTAATAACCACAATTGACATGGAGGACAAAACGGAGAGGAGTATTCCTATGTTTCTGATGTTGGCATACTGTCTTTTGTTGTTTGGAATTTTCTTTTACAAATTTCCTGAGGGTCAATTGCCAAAGTACGTATATGCTCTTCCACTGGCGGGAGTTTTTGTGACCGTTTCTTATACGCTGATTAACAATTGGATCAAAATAAGTTTGCATGGCGGTGGGGCTGGTATTCTTACAGGTTTTTTACTCGCTTATAGTATCGATCAGTTAATCTTTCCATTTTGGGTTATCATTGTTGCTGTAATAGCCTCCGGACTGACCTTATCAGCACGTTTATATCTTCACAAACACACACCGAGGGAAGTATATACCGGATGGTCTTTGGCTGTTCTTATAACCTTTATGATTACTCATTTCTATCCGATGTAATATGAAAGCAACTACTCTTTTTCTTGGAGCTATGCTCTTGTTGACAATGGTGTCTTGTCGCACGGGCAGTGAGGGAAATCAGCGAAATGGTTTCAACCTTTTTACGATTGATCAGGATAAGCAACTCGGAGCACAAGTGGCCCACGAGATCGACAGTAACAAAAGAGAATACCCTTTATTGGACTCTGTAAAATACCGTGAAGTTTATAGTTATTTATACAAGGTACGAGACAATATCCTTAATTCAGGTAAGGTAAGTTATAGAAATGAGTTTCTTTGGAAATTGCATGTGATTCACAATGACAGTGTCTTAAATGCTTTTTGTACACCCGGAGGATACATCTACGTTTATACCGGAATTCTCAAATTTCTTGATTCAGAAGATCAGCTTGCGGGTGTGCTTGGTCATGAGATTGGTCATGCAGATAGAAGACACTCTACACGACAGATGACACAGATGTTTGGAATTCAGATCTTACTTGATGTGCTTGCAGGAAATCGAAATGCCTTGAAACAGGTCACAGGAGCCTTAATCGGATTGAAATTTTCAAGAAACCACGAGATAGAAGCTGACGAACAATCGGTTAGATATTTATGTCCAACTGAATACAATGCTGCGGGTGGAGCAGGATTTTTCGAAAAGATTCAGGCGATGGGCGGAGGACGTGTTCCAGAATTTTTGAGTACGCACCCGGATCCTGGAAATCGAATTGAGAATTTCTACAACTCCAAAATCACTATGGGATGCAAAGGTGATCAAGCTTTTAAAACAGAGTATCAGAAAATGGTATCTGTTCTTCCCAAATAGTATGGAGTTTGAGCATAAAACTGCAAGTCAGTTTCTTTCCGAATAAAACTATTTTCTAGACTGAAAAGAAAATCGATAAAATGACCTGAAGTGATTGTTGGGAAAAGTAAAAATGTCCATTCATTGAGTAGCCTAACTTATATACAGATTCGCATTAGTCAAAGGATCGATTTTTATACAAGTCTGCGTGCAAAGAATCCTGTTTGTTCTGGAATGAAATTTTGGTTTGTTTTCCTGCTGCTTGTAAGTTGTTTCCTAAGAGCTCAGGACCCTCCTTTTTTTCATAATACGGTAGAAAACGGTTCCCCTTCCAATGAGATTTATTGGCTGCATCAAGATTATGATGGGTATATATGGATAGGTTGTGATGCAGGGCTCTTCAAATTTAATGGAGTTCATTACGATCAATTATCGTCTTCAGATCTTTCCGCTAGATCAGCTACTGGCATTATACAATCCAAGACAACAGGGAGGATTTACGCATATAATTTCAATCGACAATTATTCTACGTAGAAAATAACCGATTGAGGGTTGTTCATTCTTGGAATCTTCCAATCTATGGTTTGGCTGATGATCAACAGGGAAACATCTGGGTCACTTCTAGTGAAGGAGTCTTTAAATTAAATGAAAAGAGTTTATCCATCTCAAAAGTAAATTCTAAATTACATTACAAGGATAATGATGGGAGAAGCTTCTCATCGCATGGGATTTCAAATCCTGATGGCCAGATCTATTACCAATGCGGTAATAGTTTAATGAATTGGAAAAAGAATGTCCCTTCACTTGTAAAACTTGACAATCGGTTTCTTAACGTCAATTTATTTCTTTCCAGATTTTCGGTCTATCCTTGGGTATTCTCCTACAATGGAGACAGAATAATGCGTTATTACAAAGACAAATGTGTTCCATATCGAAATTATAGACTATTAGAATTACTTAAAGGAAAAAAGATCAATTGTGTTTTTGAATCAAGAGATGGAAAGATCTGGATTGGCACCTATTCGGGTTTGATCTGTCATGATCCTAGGAAAAGAACTACAGAGCTGTTTTACACCCAATTTTCTTTTTCATTTGGAATAGAAGATTCGCAGGGAAATTACTGGTTTAGTACATTGCACCATGGCATAATCCGACTTCCCAACCTTCAAGTACGCCATTGGCAAACAAGAGATGTGAATGGGCTAGCAGATCAATACAATCAACTGGTGTTCGATGGAGATCATGTTTTTTTTGGGGGAACCTATGGGTTTCTTGGGTCCATGAATACAGGATCACTTTCCTTTAAAAAAATAGAACATCTTCCGGATGCTGATTTTGGGATGATGTATTCAGATCCAATTGACCAGTGTGCTTATTTCAATAAAAATGGTCAGATCTTTCGTTTCAAAGATGGTTTGTTCACCTTGGTCAACAAAAGCGGAAGGCCCATCAAAAGTATGTTACATACACGGTCGGGTTATTTCTTCTTAAGTTCTCAGGGTCTTTTTAGGACAAAATCAATCAGTGAATTATTAACTGAGGAAAAAATGATCGATCAGGATTGGTACAGAGAAATGTGTCCGTCACCCTTTTCGTCATCCTATTTCGCAGCGAGTAATGGCGGTTTAGTAGAGTTAGGAACTTTGAAAGGATCTCTTTCGATCATTAAAAAACATTTATCCGGAAAGCAGATTCTTTCAATTTCTGAAGACAAAACACACAGAAAGATTTATATTCTGACTTTTGATGGAACACTTTACTATTTGGATGACAAGGGTAAAGTGCATAGGATTTTAAAAATAGAAAATGATATTCGAGCTACACAATTACGTTACCATGAAAACAAGCTTTTTTTAGCTTCAAATAAAGGGATAGTAATAATACATACAGATTCTTACAAACTGGAGGTATTCGATCGTTTATCAGGATTAAATTCTAACAACGTGAGAGCATTGGCAATAATGAACGGCTATTGCTGGACAGCGGGGGATGGTGTGCATAGAATTCCCCTTTCTGAATTCAAACTTGATACTTTCAAGTCTCGAATTCGTCTGGTTCGTGTTGAAAAAAATAACAAGAAATTGCCTTTAACTGATTTAATACAAATTGATTTTGATGATGAAATAGACTTATTTCTCGACGGTATGAGTTTTAGGTCAAATGACCAGTTTCAGTTCGCCTATCGAATCAAAGGGCATACCAATTCTTGGATTATGGTGCCAGGTTCATTAAAATCAATAGACTTTTCATCTCTACCTACCGGAACGATTGACATCGAGGTTAAATTGACAGATCATCGCGGCAAGGATTCGGAGAATTTGATTCGATTGGCGTTCTATGTTCAGCCACCATTTTGGCAACGTTGGTGGTTTTATGTATTGATAATTGGCCTTGTCGGTTTGGCCACGTATCTGTTCTTTAAAAGAAGAGAGTCAACCCTGAGAAAGAAACAATTGAGAGAGATTAAAAACTTGCGTTTGGAGAACGAGTTACGCCTTACGCAGCAAAACGCATTGAAGGCGCAGATGAACCCACATTTCCTTTTCAATGTGTTGAATTCGATCAAGGGATATATTTACGAGAATGATAAGAAAAATGCAGCGCGTTACCTGAGTGATTTCTCCAGTCTGGTAAGGAAAGTTCTTGAACTCAGTTCCGTTCAGAGCGTCTTGTTAGAACAGGAAATTGAAGCCTTGAAGTTGTATATTGATTTAGAGGCCATGTTGCTTCAAAGTGATTTTGAATACACCATTGTGGTCGATGAGAATGTGGATACATCAGGTGTAAAGGTTCCTGCATTGCTGTTGCAACCGTTTGTTGAGAATGCCTTCAAACATGGTTTACGTCATAAAACAGGACCAAAGCGTTTGAAGATAGAGATTCGTATGGATGAAGCGGATGAGGTGTTGACTGTGTCGATCAGTGACAATGGTATAGGACGAGAGGCATCCAATTTACTGAACCTGCAAAATAGAAGCGACCATCAGTCTTTTGCATCTGTGGCTATGGAAAAGCGCATTCAATTATTGAATTTTGAAAAGAAAGATGTGGTAGGTATTGAAATAAGGGATAACTTCGAAGGACCAGTCCCATCAGGAACCACAGTAATCATTCGCATCCATGTCTGATAAATTAGGGTACAAAGCCGTAATCATCGATGATTCTTCGCAAGCGAGGAAGCTGTTAAAACTCATGTTATTGGAACTTGCACCTGAAGTAACGCTAGTTGGTGAAGCGGAGAATGTGGATGAGGGGTTGAAACTAATCGAAAATGAGCAGCCCGACGCAGTATTTCTAGATATTGAAATGCCTGGAAAAACTGGAATACAGTTAGCTGAGATTCTTTTGGAGCGGAATTTTAAAGGAAACGTGGTCTTTACAACGGCCTATAATGCCTATGCGATCAAAGCATTTCGTCTTTCAGCAATTGACTATCTGTTGAAGCCTATTCAGGAAGATCAACTCACCGAAGCAGTTAAAAAACTGAAAGAGGAAAAAAAGAACCGAGACAATCAAAGCCGATTGAATGCATTGTCAGAAAATCTGCGAGAAGAGCGCAATGAGATGCTCTGTATTCCCAGTCAAAGCGGTTTTGAATATTTGCCCGTATCAGAAATCGAGTATTTGGAAGCAGATGGATCGTATGTAAAGATCTATTGTATCAACAACCGTTCTCTAACGGTTTCTAAAAACCTGAAATATTTCGAGAATGCCCTGGCCGATTGTACCAATTTCATTCGGCCGCACCGCTCCTTTTTGGTAAACATTGACTATGTAACCAACTACTCAAAATCTGACGGTGGTTTTCTGGTCTTAAAGCGAAATGTCCAGATTCCTGTCTCCAGGGAAAGGAAACAGGCAATTCAGGAGATACTGAAGTAATCTCTCGGAATTTTATTTCCCTCTGCCCAGTGGCTCCTTTGTTCTAAAATGGGGAGTGTATTTTACCATTCACAAATTCAAGTACGCTGTTCACAAAGCCATTTCAAGGCATGTTTCTCTTACTGATATTTTTGCATGTTAAAATTGTTCAAACATTGAAAATGAAAAAATTAATTCTGTGGTGTTTTGTGATAGTGGCGTGCAATACAATGGTGTTTGCCGGTACGAGGTATTATTCAAACAGTGATAATCCAATACCTCTTAGTCAGGCAAAAGGGTTTATGCAAAATCGCTCGATTGGCTTCGAAGAAAACAAAGGTCAGGTGACCGGGGATGATGCAAACCGCGTAAAGTTTATTTTAAAGGATGATAATTTGTCACTCTTCCTTTTAAACGACGGAATCGCTTATCAGTTCAACAGAATTCATTACCCGGAGGGATATTCAAATGCTAACTTGAATGAATCAGTTGAACAGCAACAAAAACGGATAGATTTATCGAAAGATATTCGAATTGAAACCTACCGAATGGATGTTCAGTTAGTTGGTGCCAATCCAAATCCGCGCATAACAACCGATGGGGAAAGTAAAGATTATGTGCAGTACTATACCCACAATGTGTTGAATGTACATAATTATTCAAAAGTAACCTATCACGATATCTACCCGAATATTGACTGGGTGATTTATTCAAAGGATGGTCAAGTTAAATATGATTTCATTGTACGACCAGGTGGTAACCCTGATCAGATCAAACTTGCTTCGAACTGGGTGGAAGACCTCAAACTGAATGAAGATGGAAGCCTTACAATGAAAAACAGAATGGGTGTGATTACGGAAAAGGCACCGATTAGTTTTCAGGGAAGTCGAGGTATTAAAACACAATTTGTAGTGAAAAATGGAACCATCGGGTTCAATTTAGGCGACTATTCAAAAGATGAAGTCATTGTAATTGACCCTGCACTGATTTGGTCGACATATTTTGGAGGTTCAGCTAGCGATCAAACATTATCTTGTACAACCGATTCAGGGGGTAATCTTTACTTTTCTGGGATATCAAATTCTTTCAATATTAGTCTTGCTTCTGGGGGGTATCAAAACACTAAGTCAGGAGCGAATGATGCCTATCTTGCGAAATTTACCAGTTCAGGCGTTCTCATCTGGGCAACCTATTATGGTGATTCAGGAAATGATGATGGACGCGCCTGTGTCGTTGATTCGAACGGCGATGTATATTTAGCTGGATTAACTACCTCAACTTCTAATATTGCACTGAACGGACATCAAACAACGCATGCAGGAGGAACCAATGATTGCTACATAGTCAAGTTTAATTCAGATTGTGTTCGCATATGGGCTACATATTATGGTGGATCTCTGTCTGAAACAATGGCTTTTAATGCTTTGACGGTCGACAATAACAACGATATATATTTAGCAGCTAATACGAGTACTATACCATCAATTTCTGGAGGGTTTCAAACCGCGAATGCAGGAAGTCAAGATGCTTTTTTAGTGAAGTTTAACAGCTCTGGAACACAATTGTGGGCAACATATTACGGTTCAACTGATATAGATGATGCCCGAGGTTGTTTCGCTGATGCCTCAGGAAATGTATATTTGGTTGGATCCACGAGATATGGATCAGGTTTGGCAAGCGGGGGACATCAAAATGTTTCAGGTGGAGGTGAATATGAAGCCTATTTAGTCAAATTTAATAGTTCAGGTTTGAGGCAGTGGGCCACCTATTACGGTGGAACGGGCAATGATTATTTTTTGAGTGGTTTAGTGGATGTTGCGGGTGATTTATATGTTATTGGTAACACCTCTTCTACTGCGAACATTGCCGTAGGGGGATATCAAAATATATACGGCGGTGGAACGAACGACGCTATGATAATTAAATTTAACACCTCCGGTGTGAGGCAATGGGGAACATATTTTGGTGGTCTGTATAACGACGAGGGAAGAGCATGTGCAATTGATCAAAATGGAAATGTTTTTTATGTAGGAAGTACAACTTCAAATACCGGTGTAGCATTCAACGGATTTATTAATACTGCACAAGGTGGTTCAGATGCATTTCTGCTTAAAATGACAACCTCAGGAACAGCATTATGGGCCACTTATTTTGGAGGTTCTCAAACTGACGAAGGATTTTCATGTGCATTTGATAATACGAATGGTAAAGTTTACTTGGCCGGAAGAACAACAAGCACCTCAGGCATTGCCTATCTAGGACACCAAAATACTTATGGAGGAAATTCCGCTACTGGGGCTGGCGATGGCTTTGTTGCCCAATTTGATGGTGTTTGTAATTATGTCGCTGCACCAACTGGAACTAATTCGCAAACCTTGTGCGACCCATCAACAATTGATGATTTGACTGTAACTGGTACGTCCATACAATGGTATTCTTCATCCGCAGGTGGAGCTCCTTTAGCTGCGGGATCAAGTTTAACAAGCGGCACTTATTATGCTTCACAGACTATTGCGGGATGTGAAAGTATTAGTCGTTTTAGTGTATCTGTAAATGTCATTACCAACCCAGCTGCGCCAACAGGCAATGCAACACAAATGTTTTGCCTGGGTGCTACCGTATCAGATTTAATTGCCGTTGGTACAAATATTCAGTGGTATGATGTTCCAAGCGGTGGGACACCTCTAGCAAACAGCACAGTTTTATTGAATGGAACTACCTATTATGCCACTCAAACTAACTCATGTACTTTGGAAAGTACGACTAGATTATCTGTTCAAGTAACAATAGATAATTGTCAAAACTCACTTGATTTTGACGGTTTAAATGACCGAGTTGATCTTCCTGCATCCACTCATTCCCAAATTACAACTAGTGGAACTCTTGAAGGTTGGATCAGAACATCTGCAAATAACAGCGGATACAGAGCAATTATAGTGCGATCGAACTATTATGGATTATTTCTAGTTGATAATAAATTAAGTACCTACGTTTGGGGAGGAGGCGCACCAACCGGAGTAACAACATATAATGGAGCGACTCTCAATGATGGACAGTGGCATCATGTCGCTCTTACATTTCAGATTGGCGTTGCAAATGGCACTCAAATGTATCTGGATGGGCAACCTGTTGGACCAGCGATTACCCTTACTACATTGTCAACAGCAAATAACTTCCAAATCGGAAGCAATACCACACAACAATTCTTTATTGGAAATATTGATGAAGTTAAAATATGGTCACGTTCATTGACGCTTCAAGAAATATCTGACTCATACAACTGTTTAGCAACAGGTTCAACAAGTCTGAAAGCACATTATGATTTTAACGAAGGACTCCCAGCACAAACCAATGCTGGAGTAACTACTTTGCAAGACTTAAGCGGATTAAATAACAATGGAACTTTGTTCAATTTTAGCCTTACAGGTTCAGTATCTAACTGGATTTCTGGATACACGTGTTCACCTAATTTATGCCCTACTCCTGTCGGTTTTGCAAATCAAACCTTGTGTGCAGGTTCAACAGTGGCTGACCTGACTGCGAATGGACAAAACATACAATGGTATTCGGCTTCTACAGGTGGAACACTACTTGACCCCTCAACACTGTTAGTGAACGGAAATATTTACTATGCCTCACAGACAACTGCTGCCTGTGAAAGTAGTGCTCGACTTGCGGTGACAGTAACACTCAATGCACTCCCTTCTGCACCTTCAGGGTCAGGATCCCAAAATGCCTGTGCTCAAACCTGCAATGGTATGATGTTGCAACAGGAGGAACACCGCTAGCCTCTTCAACATTGTTAATTAATGGAGCGACCTACTATGCTAGTCAATCCATTAGTGGTTGTGAAAGTACTGACCGACTTGCTGTGGTAGTTACAACTGTAACATCACCACCAACAGGCAATGCAACACAAGAGTTTTGTACCGGTGGTGGAACGGTTACCGTAAACAGTCTTTCAGCGACAGGTTCAAACCTTAAGTGGTACGCAAATCCTACCGGTGGTACGTTTCTTCCTTCCAATACACCTCTTGTGAATGGCACTACGTATTATGCCTCACAGACAACTGCTGCCTGTGAAAGTAGTGCTCGACTTGCGGTGACAGTAACACTCAATGCACTCCCTTCTGCACCTTCAGGGTCAGGATCCCAAAATGCCTGTGCT
>JAJTDX010000144.1 GCA_021298235.1 Cryomorphaceae bacterium
CTGTGGCACATTGCATCGGTCGACCGGAACCAACAATTTCTACTCCGTGCATGGCCGCAAATTTCTCGACGTAATTTTGAAAATTACATAGTAGTATATATTCGCCGAAATTTGACAATTCGTTACCGGTGTAACGAGGTAACCAGTTATCGACAATTTCTTTTTTTGTTTTCATGAAGGATCAGTTGTTGCGAAGAGTGATGAGAAAGGAAGTATTCTGCTCATCAGATTCAAGTTCAATATTCCAGCTATTTCGCTTGATGATCTCCATAACGATGTGTAATCCAAATCCGGAATTCCCTGTTGATTTAGATGATGTAAAACGTTCAAAGATTTTTATTTTTGATTCATCAGGGATTTTCGGGCCGTTGTTAGAAAATGAGATTAAAATTGAATTATCATTCTTCTGTTCTGCTTTAATCCGAATATAGCCATTTGCTCTTGCTTCCAGTGCCTCAATTGCATTTTTAAGTATGTTGGACCAAATTTGAAAAAGGTCTCTTGGCAAAGCCCTTATCGATAAGTCATCAGGAATATCAATGGAGATATCTATGGCTTCCGTAAACCTTGAAATGAGAATCTGGAGAACCATTGCTACATTTTCCTTTAGCGGAATTAACTCAGGTGTTTCAAGTTTTGCTGAGTTTGTGAAGTTTCTTAATCCTGTAATGACCTCTGACGATTGATTGCCTGCATGCTCGATAATGTTAAGCATTTGAAAAATCACGACCATATTACGCAACGTAGTCATATATTCCGAAGGATTTTTAGATCGCAAAACACATTCTATGATTTCTAAATCGATTCCTGAGACACTGCATTTGAGCAGTTTATCTGCCCAAGCTTCAGCATTTTGACTTTGATCGAAATTGATTCTGTTTTCGAGGATACTTTGTAGTTCTTGTTTTATTCGAATGGCATTCAGTCCCCCTACTATTTGACGTTTGCTAAGCAATATGCTGAAAGAATAAATTTCTTTAAGCTCGTCCTCATTCAACAAACGGAAATTTTGCTCCATTACTTCAGTAAGCGATTCTTTAAGGTTGGCTACACCAAATTTTACAGAAGAAAGTGGAGAGTTTAAGTCATGGGCCAATCCCATCGTCATGTCCCCAAGGGCAACCATTCGTTCGTTAGAGTGAATTTCAGAGTTGAGAGTTAATATTTCCTCTGATTTTTGCTGAATTTGTTCCTCTCGATATTTCTGCATTTGTACGAAAATACTCGTCAAGTATCCAAAAGCAAAGCATGCACACGCGGTCTCAATAATTGCAACCGTCAAATCCAATTGAGTTAACGGAGTTAATTGGAGTATATGATTATTTAGAAAGAAAATGAAGAAAATACCTAACAATAAGCTCGATACCACTAAAAAAAGATTTCCGATATTCTTACCGAGTCCAACATATGCCAACCACACGCATACGAAAATCCAAATAATATCGGTAAGATGTGACACATTTGGAATCGAAAATAATGCGCTAAAAATAAGACACGTTCCTGAAACAGCATATATCCAAAAAACAACTCGAAAATTTGTTGTTTTTTTAAGGTATAAAAATGAACCGATACTCACTAAAGCAGTGGCAAGCGTAAAGTATTTTGCGTCTTTATCCGTAATGGAGTAAAGTATGGAAATTATAATAAAAAGAAGCGAAAAAATTAAGGAAATTCGGTATGCTAGTTTATACTGATGTTTTTCAAAAACATCAGACGTATGAGAGGTGTCTATAGATAAGAATTCAAACAAGCAGAAGTGATTTGATGTAAATTTACGATTTCCGTGCGAATTTTCAGCGTTCACCAAAAAGCGTGCTTCCGACACGAATCATCGTGCTGCCTTCCTCAATGGCTAAGGAATAATCACTGCTCATTCCGAAGGACAATTCCTTAAAGTAATTGGAGTCATTGAAGAACCGTTCTTTAAGGGTGGAATAATTTCCTTTTAATGTTCTGAATTCGGTTCGGATGAGTTCAAAGTCTTCCGTAAATGATGCCATGCCCATTACTCCGCAGATACGAACATGATTAAAGCTTTTGAAATCTTCAGATTCTAATAACTCGATAGCTTCTGCAAGATTGAGTCCGAATTTTGTTTCCTCCTGAGCAATGTGAAATTGCAACAAACAGTCAATCGTTCTGTGGTTTTTTGCTCCTTGTTTATTGATCTCTTTTAGAAGTTTGAGGCTGTCAACGGAGTGTATCAAATGCACAAATGGAGCAATATATTTCACTTTATTGCTTTGTAGATGACCTATGAGGTGCCAACGAATATCTTTTGGAAGCTGTTCGTACTTATCAACAAGCTCCTGAACTTTATTTTCTCCAAAATCCCGTTGCCCCAAATCATAAGCTTCGAGTATTGCTGAAACGGGTTTCGTTTTGGATACAGCTACCAACGTCACTGATGCTGGTAATTTTTGTAGCAATTCAGAAAGACGCTCTGCAATCATTCGTTGATTGGATAGATAGTGAGACCACTTCTTAATTTTGGTTCTACCCATGTTGATTTAGGTGGCATGATCATGTTATTGTCTGCAACTCTTTTCACCTGATCCATTGTTGCAGGAAATAAAATAAATCCAACTGAGTATTTACCTTTAATAATCTTTTCCTCCAGGCTGCTCAACGGTTCTGCGCCACTGATGAATTCTATGCGTTCGTCTGTTTTTAGGTCATTGATCCCAAGAATCGGGGATAAAATATAGCTTGTTAGAATTTCGGCGTCCAAAGAATTTACGGGATGGGATTGATCAATTATCTCGTTGTGGCATTTCAACAGGTACCATTTTCCATGCAGACACATTGTAAATTCATGTTCTACGGAGGGTTTTGTTAAAGCTGTGCATGGAGTAACATGCATAATGGATGCAAGTTTTCCCAAAAAATCAACTTCTGAGAGTCCATTCAGTCCTTGAACGAGTCTGTTAAATTCTAAAATTTTTAGTTTTCGTTCATCAATGAAGAATGCCAGAAAATGATTCGCATTTTCAAACAAAGGTTTTCCACTTTGCTTACGTAGTTTTTTTAAACCTGCTGATGAAGCTGATCGGTGATGTCCATCTGCAATATACGTCGCATCAAGTTTTAAGAATAAGGTTTGAAGCCTGGTTGACAGTTCTTTATTTAGCACCCATAATTCATGGGTAATTCTATCAGTGGTCGTGAACTCGTATTCCGGTCGCTCCTCGGTGAATTCATTGAGGCATTCTTCAATATCTTCGCTAGGCGGGTGGGAGAGAAGTACAGGTTCAGCATTGTATCCAACGATGTCGAGGTAATTTGTAAACATGGCTTCTCTCGATGTTAGCGTAGCCTCATGTTTCTTGATTTGATCTTTTTCATATTCTTCCACGCTCGCACCGGCTACAACACCAGTAAAGTGATGTCCATCCTTGGTCTGTCGGTAAAGGTAAATATGTGGTTGTTCGTCCTGAAATAAAATTCCTTCATTTAGAAATTCAGAATACTTTTCCTTAACCAACAAAAATCGTTCGTCTGAATTAGGTTTTGTCTTTTTTACCGATTTATCAAATTCCGGATTGATGATCCTCAAAAAAGTGTAAGGATTGTCCTCCAGCTTCGCATTCAGCACATTTTTTTTATAGGAATAATATGGCCTAGTTGCAACGAGATGGACCTTATCTCGAACGGGACGTAATGCCTTAAAAGGACTTATTTTAGTCATTTTACGCTTTAATAAACTGACCAATAATAAGTGAGGCCAGCTCTTCGCCAATTCGGTCTTGAGCTTCTAAAGTCGCAGCGCCAATATGAGGTGTGCAAGCGATCAATTCGTTGTTTAGAAGATCCTTTCTCGGTGTTGGTTCATTTTCAAATACGTCCAAGGCTACACCTGCCACTTTACCTTCAGTAAGTGCCAGAAGTAAATCATCTTCATTAATGACACCTCCACGGGATGCATTTACCAATCGAACACCTTTTTTCATCAATGAAAACTCTTTTGCTGCAATCACTGCACTTCCATCTGTTTGTTTTGGAACGTGGAGAGATATATAGTCCATTTCAGGGAGTGCTTCATGAAGGTCGTTCGTTGGTGTGATTTGAACTGTAACCTTCTGTTTTGTTCCTACTGGTACAGTGATATCAACAGGTGCGACATGTCGATCAACTGCGATAACATCCATTCCACTGCCAAGAGCATAGGATGCGAGGCTTTGTCCAATGCGACCAAAACCAATGATTCCAATTGTTTTTCCTCTGAGCTCTACACCTTTGCCGTATTTTTTCTTTAAAGATGAAAAGTCACCTGATTCCATGTGTTTATAAGAATCATTCAGCGACCGAGAAATAGCAAATAAATGGCCCATTACTAACTCGGCAACTGATTGGGAGGAAGAAGCGGGAGTATTAATCACAACAATTCCTTTTTCGCGTGCATA
>JAJTDX010000145.1 GCA_021298235.1 Cryomorphaceae bacterium
TGTCGGGTTGCGTGATGCCGGAGATCCGGTTGAGCTTGCAAGAACGTATTCCGAACTTGGAGCGGATGAATTGGTTTTTCTTGATATTACGGCGACCCATGAACGCCGAAAGACCCTTTCCGAAATAGTTCGTCGAGTGGCTGAACAAATCAGCATTCCTTTTACTGTTGGTGGAGGAATTACATCCGTCGAGGATGCTGCTTTAATGTTGCAGAATGGAGCAGATAAGATCGCGATCAATTCTGCCGCGGTCAGAGATCCTGAATTGATTAGTAGACTCGCAGAACGTTTCGGGAATCAATGTGTGGTAGTGGCAATTGATTCAAAGCAGATCGAAGGAACCTGGAAGGTTTTTCTGAATGGTGGTCGTCTTGAAACAGAATTGGAACTATTCAGCTGGGCCGAACAAGCAGTAAAATTGGGAGCAGGAGAATTACTTTTCACTTCCATGGACCATGACGGTACGAAACAGGGCTTTGCAATTGAAGCACTCAAGGAGTTGGGTGGCCGAGTAAATGTTCCAATCATTGCTTCCGGTGGATGTGGGGCAACCGAACATTTTACGGAGGTATTTCAGAGAGCTAATGTGGATGCGGCGCTGGCAGCAAGTGTCTTTCATTTCGGAGAGATAGAGATCGGAAATTTAAAAAAAGAATTGGCTAACAATGGCATAGCCACAAGAGACATAGAGTATGGAAATTGATTTTTCAAAAGAGAACGGACTAGTTCCGGCAATCATTCAGGATGCACAGACTTTACAGGTGTTGATGCTCGGATACATGAACGAAGAAGCGTTTAAAAAAACGAAAGAAGAAAATAAGGTGACTTTCTTTTCGCGAAGCAAGCAGCGACTCTGGACCAAAGGAGAGGAAAGTGGTAATTTTTTATACGTCAGAGACATTAAGGTGGATTGCGATAAGGATACGATCCTTGTACTCGCTGACCCTGATGGTCCGACATGTCATACGGGAGCGAAGACATGCTGGCAGGAGGAGAGAACGACGTCTTTTGGGATCCTTTCAGGATTGGAAGCCACTATTCGTCAGCGTTGGGAAAGTGAAAACTCAGAGTCCTACGTGGCTTCATTAAAATCTAAGGGAACGCATAAAATTGCTCAAAAAGTAGGCGAGGAGGCGGTCGAAACTGTAATTGAGGCATTGAGAACGGAGGACGATCTATTTCTTGCTGAAAGTGCTGATCTTTTGTTTCACTACTTGGTGCTTTTGAAAGCTAAAGGATTTGCTCTGGAGGACGTTCTCAAGGTGCTGAGCGCTCGAATGAAGTAACGAAATAATTTCTACATTTAAAGAATGGAACACGACTTTTATCCCGAAAAACCTGAATTAATTCGGCAAAAGCCAAATACGGGAATGTCTCGAACTGTCTTTTCCATCGTTCTGTTTATAGCAGCGTTTTTCTTTCTTATTTCAGATGAGTGGACATTTATAATCAATTTATTAATCGTTCTACTGATCCATGAGCTTGGGCATTTTGCAATGATGAAACTTTTTGGTTACCAGCATGTACGCATGTTGTTTGTTCCGCTGATGGGGGCATTTGTTCAGGGAAAGAAAGATGTCTATTCCCAAAAACAAAGCCTTTTGGTCATTGGATTAGGTCCTTTTCCGGGAATGCTGATCGGTTTTGCTCTGTTCTTCTTCTCCGGAGTGAGCAAGTCGGAATGGCTCCTCGAGTTAAGTGTACTCTTTATGTTTATCAATATGCTTAACCTTTTGCCTCTTGATCCGTTGGATGGTGGTCAGCTTTTTAAACTATTGGTCAACAAAGCGGAAGAATTATTTTTACTGGTATTCTCTTTTGTGTCCTCATTGCTACTCATTTTACTCGGATTTTACATGGATGATTATTTCATTATGGGTTTTGGATTTTTGATGGCATTCAGAGTTCGGAGTTTGCAACGACATTACCAGCTCAGAAAAAAATTCAGAGAAGAAAACATCAAGTACACTGGAGTTTACGAGAACCTTTCTAACAAGGATTTTCATGCGATAAAAGCTATTTTGTTGGAGGAACAACCTCGCTTACGCGATTTGAGTGAAGTTGCCGATGAATCAACAATGGACCAATTCATTGCCCACGAAGTGGATGGGGTGTTGAAAGATGAAGTAATCTTTGATGCAAGATTGTTCTTTAAAATCATCCTTGTTCTTTTATGGATTCTTCTGTTCTTTTCTCCTATTCTGATTTTTTTGTTTGGTGGTGATTGGTTAAATGAACATTATAGCTGGTATTTTGAGCGCGTTTGAGGTAGGAGAGGAGGTTGGATTTCTAAATGAAAAAGGTAAGGGAAAGATCATCGCTATTCTTTCTTCAAATAAATATCTAATGCTCGATTCGGATGGCTTCGAGCGAACTGTATTTGCCACTGAGCTCATTAAAATACACAGAGTCGATATGAGTGAAGATGTTTTTGCTCTAAACGTGAAAAAAGAAGACCTCCCAAAATCAAAACGCTCCATAGTTACGAACACTATTTCTAAAGAAAATGTTCCCGAAAAGGATTTACACATCGAGGAACTTCTGGAATCTCACCGTGGAATGACCAATTCAGAAATTCTGGAGGTACAAATGAGGCATCTTAGAATTTTTTTTAATGAGATGTGTTCACAGCGCAGAGTAAGATTTATCCTTATTCACGGTGTAGGTGAAGGGGTGTTGAAAAGTGAGGTGCATCAATTTCTGTGCAGTCAGAATGGGGTGACTTATTTTGATGCAAATTTTCGCAAATATGGTCGCGGGGCCACTGAGGTTAGGGTGAATTACACACAGCTAAAAGAAAAAGAATGAAAAAAATAGTTTCATGTTAACTCATTTAGTATAATCAAATTGTATATATTTGAAAGATAGATTGGTCTGCTAAACAATCACTTGTATAAACCATAAATAAACTACTATTACCATGCAGGATTCTGTAGAAAAGAAAATTTCAGATGCGGATAACATCTCTAAATCGGAAATAACTGACAAAATCAAATCGGAACACTCGGATCGCTATGATCAGATGATTGTTAGCTCTGAAATCGAGAGAAACGATGTTCTTTACATAAATTACAAGGCTCAATATCTCAATTTGTCTACGCAAAAGATTGTTTTTGCGATGACAGAGGATGTATCGCTTGATTTTCATGCTCATTGCACAGGTGGCGAAGGTGCTCATGGAGAGGTAAGTGAATTAAGTGACAGTGTTATAAGAGTCATTAAGGACTCCAAGGCCTTAATTGCTGAAAAATCAATGGGGGATGGAGGAGAACCTAGCTCGCTCAAAAACGCGCAGACGCTTCAATTTCTTTCGAAAGGATTTATGGATTCCAAAGAGGCTGCCGCTACAGAAGATCCTGCCAAGGCAAAAGAAGAGAGCAGTGTTTTTGGATCAATCTCAAAAATTCTGAATGAACCAATAGGTGGTTCTGACGATGACGATGATGATGATGATGATGATGACTACGAAGATGTCTTCGAAACAATCGATTGGTTCGGACCGTCTGCAGGAGGTGAGCTTGAATCTTCCCAATACGAGTATGTAAAGAACCGTAGCTTCAAAAATCTCACATTCGAATACAATGGCGATACACTCTCTAAAAAACAGCCTTTATTTTTTGTTCCTTACCTTACCAAAGCGGAAGATTGTAAAGCTTGTAAAGGAGAGGCTAAGGTTCAATGTCCGACATGTAAAGGCACTGGTAAATTAAAATGTAAGGGCCAGGTAAAGACAAATCCAAATGGCGGACCTGTTAGTAATATTCATTATTCTTGTAAGAATGGAATCCTTCAAGATGGAAAGAGCAGCAATTGTGAGACATGTGGTGGGCCTGAAAAAATTGGAGGAAGAGGAGGATGGAACCCCTGTGAGCGTAAATATGGTTCAAAGTACGGAATTGGTAAGCTCGCGGCCGCTGTAACAGGAAAGCCATATTGCGGTCAAAAAGATGAATTCCCTTCTGCAGGCGTAATTCCATGCAAACCCTGCAAAGCTACAGGACAAATTGGAACACTAGTTTACATTAAACCTAGGGTTGGAGAGTTGGAAGGAGAATTCTTTCAATACACCAATCAAAAGATTGAACAAATTGAAAAGAAACCAAATACGCTCTATCCTTATTTAAATAAGAGCAATGTCAGAATGACTACTGTTTTTTCGGATACGAATGGGTCATTAAATGACAATTACGATCGGTTTTCCTCAGGATTTGTTTCAGAGCTTCAGACAACGGCTGGTGTACACAAAGGCCAGACGTACCCTAGGCTAATGCATGAGGAAGTATATTATGATATCATTCCTTTGGCAACTCTGGAATACAATCACATTCTTACAGCAACAAACCATTTGGTTAGTGCAGTGGCGAAAGGAAGAGAGTTTGATGTTCTTTTCCATGCGGATGGAAACATTGCTGAAGAAGAGAAAATGGTCCTGGCCAATACGATTACCGGCATGACTGAATATACTGCCACTGAGAAAAGTAAGCTTTTCAGTTTGATGTCTTCTAAATCACTTCCAGAATTGACAGATAATGACTTCGTGATTTCAACAAGAGAACGCGCGGACATTACTTTTCAGCGTTTGGACGAAATGGCCATGGAAGATGCTCAGCTTGAAAAGCCTGAGGGAATTCTTGTGAAAGAGTATAAAGAACGTATCAATGCCAATATCGGACGCTACCAAGGTAAGTTTAAGCAGTTCCTTAAAACTTGGCAGGTTAGCTTGTCGGTTCTTGTGATGATTCTTACTGGAATCTATTCGGCATTCTTTTTCATGTATTTGAAGCCAAGACAAGATGCATTGAAGTTGCACACTCAGAATATTCAAAATGAGAAAATCCTTGGTGACTTTATTGCTTGGACAGGGAAGGACACTACAAAAAACCTTCAATTCTCAAACTTCTTGATGGACCTTTCTATCAGTAATTCTGAAAATAGCGATTTCGATATGTCCATACGCGAGCTCAAACCATTGCAGCTTCTCGATAAGATGGATCATCAAAGTGAGTATTTGGTAGAAGGTTCAAAAGTAACTTACAAAGACTATTGGAAAGAGCACACGGGTTGGCTTCGAACGAGCCTGGATTCATTGATGCCAATTTTAGAAAGGCGCATTGCTGCTCAAGAAAAGCCTGTTGCAGAGGAGACGGAAACCACAGAAGAATTTGTGGAAGACGGACTTTGGTACACTGTTTCTGATCCTGATGGATTCTCCAATTTGCGCGAGACTCCGGATGGAGAAGTTTTACAGGAGATTTATGAAGGACAGCTTTTTGAAGTTATCGGTGTCAAAGGAGCGTACAAAAAGGTTCGACTGGAGGATGGAGTGACGGAGGGCTACATTTATTCTTCACGAATCGTGCTTTTTGAAGGTGGCGATGGAGTCGTTGATGAGCCTACAGGAGATGGGTATGAAGAAGAGGGAGACGGTTCGGAAGAATTGGATCCTGAATACCAATAATCTGAGTATTCATTAAATAGAATCGATGAAAGGACTGTCCGTATAGATTAGTCCTTTCTTTTTTGGATATATTTAATGCAGTAAAACTTATTGTTAATGAAAATATATATTCTCACTCTGGCTTTTAGTATTTCTTTCGGAGCTTTATCTCAAACATGTGGTGATATTTACATGAGTGAAATATTACCTGTAGTACCGAGCGACACATCTGAGACATTCCTGAGAGTTGGAATTTACTGTAATGAAAATGCGTACCTGGATTCTTATCAGGTAACAACTGTTTCCAACAATGTAGTGGTCGATGCGTATTATTGTTTTGGCTGGCTTCAGGTAATCACTGAAACAGACGATACAGTTTCTCTTGGAATTTTGAATTCCGGAGATTATTCATTCGTGTTGAACACGTACACCTCCTATAGTCCGGATACTGGCTGTCAAGCATTTACTCTTCACGACAGTGCGAATGGTTCTTTTACAGTGTCGCAAACGAGCTCAACTGCAACTATTCATGCTTTGAATCCTGAGACTAAAAAAATCATTAAAATATTTGATGGTCTCGGCAGAGCGGTTGAATTGAATTCTGCAGGATTGAAATTTATAGTTTTCAATGACGGAACTATAGAAAGAATGAATTAAGACAATGATCATGAAGGCTGTAATTATTGTTCTGCTGGTTTTGGGAGGTATTGTTTTTGTTTCAAAGAAATTGGGACTGAACGAAACCGAAATCAAAGAAAATGTTCCCATCGATGACACTTCCCGGGTAGACTTATTGTATAAAGTTGATGACAGTACATTTCCGGAGCACTGGGTCAATTCGGAGATCGATGCTCATGTTGAGGAGATAGACAGTGCTGAGTTTGCAAAAAATAAAATCATCTTGGAGCAGGCACTTTCCAAGTATCCTCTTTCTGTGTTGCAAAAGCACCTAAATAGAATCTATATTTTTGAAAATATGACTTTTTACGGGTTGGGCTATGGAGGAACATACTATGAAAATACCGTTTATGTTGTCCTTAGTGAGTATGATGACTATTTTATTGAAGAATCATTCCATCACGAATTCTC
>JAJTDX010000146.1 GCA_021298235.1 Cryomorphaceae bacterium
ATAACAAGCGAAATAGGAGGGAAGTGCTTCGTGCAGAAAATCAAGCATTCGTTCTTTATTGCCCTGTGCCTTGGCGGATAGAGCTGCATCGAGTGAAGCTCTCGTTCCGTTCCGGTAAGCCGAGAATTCATCCATTAAGCCAATTATACCTGAAAGATTAGCGGATACTATACTTCCGGGTGCTATATAAGTATTGAGACGAAAGATTTTTGTTTTGGCTTCATCTTTTATCAGCGGGTAGAAGTCCTGTGAACTGTAGGTCTGTATTTTTGGAAAGTTGATTATAATTTCAGGGTCAATAATAACCGTATTGTTAGTATTGAAATGATGGGTGGTCTCATGAACCATCGTATTGAAACTATTGATGAGACGGTCATTTGTAGTGTCTTTACTTGGGACCACTGTTCCGTTTCCAACGACACTTAAATAACATCCGGGGCCACAGTAATTGGTATCAATGTACTTTTCGTAACGAGGAGCAAATAGATGCAGCAGGTTCATGAAGTATATTTTATCCTGAATATCCGGCTTCTCAATTATCTTTTCAGGCTTCGTTTCTACCACTAGAAATGTTTTGGTCAGTGGATTGAAATCGTAAGACTTGAGGTATATACTATCGGTGGTTGGTTTTGCATAAACGTTTTTCTGAAGGATCGCTTCCCACCGTTTCTCATAGAGCTTGTTGTTACGCACATACAACACCACATCTCGCATCGATTGAGAACCTACTTTTTTAGTACGGGACTCAAAGGTCATCTTCAATCTATTGATCATGAAACACCCTGTATCCACTTTAACGCTTGTCTTGGTGCATAAAAGATGCTCATAATGTCCATCCTGATGAAGTCGGAGCACATGTAAATTGTTTTTGCCTTTGGCGTAGGTAAAAACTTTGATGGAATCAGTATTGATTCCGAAAGCGAAAACCTGGAAAACACATAGTGCAGCTGTAAGGACAAAGTATTTCATGGGATGGAACTTAATGTATCTTCAAACGGTATCAAAGAAGAAAAATAACGCAGGAATTATTAATTTGGCACTACCCATGAAAAGAGTTCTGCTATATTCAGCGATTGCGATTGTGCCTTTTTTGATTGTTATCCTTGTGAATGAGAGCACGAAGAAAGATCCATATATTATCAAAATGGTTCTTCCGGGAACGTCAACTGCCTATGCGTTAAATTCGGATGAAAAGAATCCTGATTATTGTACGTGGGATTGCCACAATAAATGGTGTTCTCATCGGGATTCTAATGAAATAAATACGGGGCGAGTAAAACTTTTGTATGATGCTATTATTGATATTAATGGTGTACATGAAAAAGAAGAAGGAAAGTACATACGGATGACCATATTGACCTTGGTGATTATCTGGCCACTTTTTTTATTCGCCCTAATTGTAGGCAACATAGAACTTTATAAGAAACGTAAAGATGTTCGAAATACTCGTTAAAATATACGTTTATCTAACCGATTTTACCATTACCAGCGCCAATTTGCTCGGAATCACCTACGAAGATTTCAATGCGCTTCTTTTTTGTGTGCTCTGGCCAGTGGTGACCATTTTTTTGATTCTGTTGTTAGTTTGGCAGTGGTGGAAATTGAAAAGCTCCCGAACGTGAGTGTTATATAAGTGTGTGCTGTGACGTTTTCAAAGAAACTGTCAGCCATGAAAAAGATTCTTTTAATTTTTACAGCATTCGTTCTCTCCAATGTTTTCCATGCTCAAACGGACCAAATTTCCGGGCAATACATGCTTTATAAGAAGAACACTACCGTAGCTATCAATGTGATGTTTATTGATAAGATTGATGAGGAAACCTTCGAAATTCGGGGGTTAAATTGGAAGGGCATTGGTAAAATCGTAAATAACAAAGGATACTATGACTTCGAATTTAGCAACGGCGATATCGGTCGTACAGAATTCCGAATTAATAAGAATGGCGAAATAGAGGGCAATGTGAAGTTTGACAAGGAAAATCTTATTTGGGTGAACCAAGACTGGACATACGTAGCGAGGAGGGAGTAAAAAAGTCGCTTTTAATGTTCAATTTATTTAATTATATTGCTCAAATATTTTGTGTAATTTTCTAAAAATAAAGCTACTAAACATGGATTTTGGAAAAATAGTTTTCTTATTAATGAATTCTTTGGGGATTGTAATATTGATTGGATGTGGCCCAAAAAAAGAATGCGAAGGCCTTTATTGTGATTTTCTTGAACAGATCGAAAAAGAATTTGAGTTGACCGGTGGTGAAAAAGACCAAGGCTATAGGTTTTTAAGGGATCATTCTGAACAGGACACTACAACGAATCGAGTAATCATTCGATCAATTGATGGTGTTTATTTTGCCTATCCCTCAAAGGAAGGTTGGTATTCCCAACAAAAAGGCGGGGATCAAAAGATTTCTTTGAACGAACTTGGTCATGCTCTCGCAGAAAAAGAAATTGAATATGAGGCTCAAATAGAGGAATTGTTCGATGCCAACTTGAATGAATTCAAGAGAAGCATCAAGCAATATTATTCATGGAATATCCAGAGACTAAATGAAAAACGTGTGTCAGTCTTAGATACGTCAGTTTTTAATAATCTCAAACTCGATACTACTTTTTTGGCGGATGAGTTGAATTTACTCAGAAAAGGTGAAATCCAGTTTTATGAGTTTAGTAAAATTGTGGGTACATCGAAAGATTTAATGGAGGGTAAAACAAGAGTTTTTGGATTAAGGCCTAAAGTTGGATTTTATAATAATAAGAACGAGTTTTTCCCTTTGAGTGAGAATACATATTTTTTAGGTAATATGGAAATAGAGAAGGAAAAATATGAAGATTTAGCTTACAGTGATCGAGTAGAATATTTGTTGAAAAAGCAAATAGTGATTACGTCGTTAGTAGAGCGATCGAATTATGATAGGAGCTTGGGATTTGTATATGAATGTCGCCCCATGATTTATGTGCCAACTGAGAAAAAATGGTATGGTCCGGATAAACTGAAAGAGATTATTCGAAAATATGAACTTGTATCCAAGTTTGAAAATCTTTAGAATCTGCTTGCTCCCAAAGTAAAAAGTTAAAACCAGTGATGATTCAAGAGTAGATACAGTGTCATCAGCACCGGCGATACATACAATGCAAATTGATAGGCAAACGTATAGTAAATGCTTTTCTTTCGGAAAATCCTAACAGCTAAGGGCACCATGAAAATGACTATGAACAATACGTTGAAATTGTAGAAGGTAAAGGGCAGAGGGTAGGACGCCATTTCAGTTTTTCTGATCGAGATGAGCCGGGTTGCTTCATCAAAAATGCGCGAACGTAGTATGATGAGCTCGGGATAGGATGCATAAACAGAGGCATCGAGATCACCAACCCAGTATTCGTTCCCCTCATCAGTCACGATCAAAGATACGGTTTCATCTACCGTACCTCCGTAAACGTCCCTGGAGTAGTAGGCCGCCGTCTCTCGAACTTTCGTTTTTGGCAGTAACATGTCCAGAAATATGACAAAGGAAAGGATGGTTCCGATCACTGAACTTAACTTCATAATCTTCCATTTTCTTCCAGTGAACAAACTCTGAAAGTAGCGTTGGTTCGCTTTTTCTTCGCGTCTTTGAAATTCACGGTATCGTTCGTAAGCTTCCTTTCGTCGTTCTTCAGGTGTTCTTGGCGAACTGTTTTTTCTTGGCTGACCTGGTTTCTTCTTACCCAACAAGACCTCATAGGCCTCTGTTATTTGAATGAATTTTTCATGGGCTGAAGCTGATGGATTTCTGTCCGGATGGTACTGGAAAGCCAATTTTTTGAATTGCCGCTTGATCTCCTGTTCGGTAGCTCCCGGTGATAAGTCCAGTATTTTGTAATATGGATCAAGTGTATTCAATGCTTGTTCATTGTTTCTTTGCGCAGAATCTTCATGCTTTCACTGCGCACGAATTGTTCAAGGTATATGACCTCTTTTGGATTCGCGTAAGCTGGTAATAAGTTGTTTATTCTATTTAATTGTTCTTTAGTAAGTTGAATAACGTTTCCTTCACACACTAGAACAATTTTCTCGCCGAGTTGATCGTCAGGTAAGCCAAAGAAAAAATAGGGGACGGTCATTTCTGAGGAGATCTGATGTTCTAATTCTTCAGGATTGAATTTTATTCCACCACTATTAATAATAAGGTCGCTGCGACCTACAACACTGAACTGCCCGTTTGAATTGAACTGAACAAGATCCTTGGTTTCGAGTTGTTGAACTCCAATAGCGGGATATGTTATTGTCAATCGCTCTTCTTTATGGCCCAATTTTACGCCTGGCATCGGGGTGAATAACTCTTCTTGCATTGCACCAATTCTCCTGTATGCAACGTGTGTCAGTGTTTCTGTCATTCCATAGGTATG
>JAJTDX010000047.1 GCA_021298235.1 Cryomorphaceae bacterium
ATCAAAACTCAATAACGGCGTTTCGGGGGGATCACATGAAGTTTCCATGGGAATCAACCTGACATGTAAGAAGAAACCGGTGTCCTTCAAAACGATCTCCTGTCCTTCTTTCTAGTTTGTTGAGTAAACGCGTTCTCCGCGAATTACTGTCAATAGAGAAAAGTTAGGGGAGTACATTCCATCCGTTTCTAATGGTCGCTCAGGCATGAAAAAGGTTGCATATTTTCCTTTCTCAAGTGTACCGGCAACATTTTCTTGAAAAGACGAAAAAGCTGCCCAGCTTGTCATTCCTTTAAGGCATTCGAGAAGTGAAATACGTTCATTGATATAGAATCCCTGAGCGGGGAAATTTTCAGAATTTTTTCGATGCACCGCCGCGTGAATTGTCATGTATGGATCGATGTATTCAACCGGAAAATCGGTTCCAATTGCTAGCATGCCGTAACGGTCCAACAACGTTTTGTAGGCATAGGCTCCTTTCATGCGTCTTGTTCCAAGTCGTTTTTCTGCCCAGCGCTGGTCACTCACCGCATGTACAGGTTGAACCGAAGGGAATACCCCATATTTTGAGAAAAGGTCAAAATCTTTGACGTCCACTACTTGCGCATGTTCAATTCGCCAACGGTGATCTTTGTTCGTTTCAAAAATTCCTGCGTACAAATCGAGGAGAATACGGTTTGTGGAGTCACCTATAGCATGGGTGTTCATCTGATAACCAGTTTCCTGACATATTTTTGCAACGCGTTTCATTTCTGAAATAGGTGTGGTCAAAACACCATGGTGACCTGCCATATCGTGGTATGGATGCTTTAAAAATGCTCCACGAGATCCCAAGGCACCATCTCCCATGACTTTGAAGCTCCGAATCAGCAGGTTTTTGAACGTGTAAATTCCATTCTTTCGCGCAAAAGAAATGTTCGCATCACTCGGAAAAAGCATGGCATAAAGCTCAACCCGAAAATCATGTTGGCTTATGAGCTTTTTCAATAAATCGATTTCAGGATACTCAATACCGGCTTCGTGCACACCAGTGATGCCGTACTGATATAGCTCTTGTTCGATTTCTTTCAGCGCAGCGATTACTTCTTTCTGAGATAAATCAGGAACTTTCCCTAAGGCAGTTTCCATGGCTCTGTCGATAAGCAACCCCGTGCATTTGTTGAGGGAGTTGAGAACGATAATTCCTCCGGGAATTTCACTTGCAGGAGTAATTTCCGCAATTTTCAAACAGGCTTCGTTCGCGAGGACCGCATGCCCATCTATTCGCTCCAGGCAAACGGGAGTATTCGGGAAGAGTTTATTCAATTCAGTATTGTCCGGAAATGAGTCATTTTGCCAGAGGGATTGATCCCAACCTCTTCCGTAGATAAACTTTCGTTTAAACTTAGCCTGATATTTTTCAACGCGAACGATCATTTCTTCTTTTGACTTACAACCCGTAAGATCTACGCTAAGTTTCTGTCTAGCATAGGACAAAAGATGCCCGTGACAATCTGTTAAACCCGGATAAATGGCTTTGCCTTCCGCATCAATTTCTTCTTCGGCGCTATATTTATTCAAGATCTGACGCTCTGGTCCTACCTCAACGATCTTACCGTCTTTAATGGCCATAGCTTCAGCGATATGATTCCCTTCATCCATGATGTGAATCTCTGCATTGTGTACAATCAGATCGACTTGCTTGCCTTTGTAACAAGAATGCATGAGTGTACTTAAAATCAAAATCAGCAGACTAGTTGACGTTCTCATTTTATTTTTTTTCAAATATACTTTTATTCGTTCAAGTCGTGGGTTCGTAAGGAGGGCGTTTGTCCTTACTGATTGAGATGAGCACACAAACATAATATTCCTCTGTAAGAATGAGTTTTGAATTTTATTTAAAAGCATCTGAATGCGTATCTTTGCGGCCTGAATTGTAAGAAAAATGGATACTCCTAAGACATACGAACCGGGTAAAGCAGAGGAAAAGTGGTACGCACACTGGATGGACAAAGGTTATTTCAAATCTCAACCTGACGAGCGTGAACCATATACAGTCGTGATTCCGCCACCAAATGTTACAGGTGTCTTGCATATGGGTCACATGTTGAACAATACGATTCAGGATGTGCTTGTACGACGGGCAAGAATGCTTGGCAAGAATGCGTGTTGGGTCCCGGGTACAGACCATGCTTCGATAGCAACCGAAGCGAAGGTGGTTCAAAAATTACGTGCTGAAGGCATTCGTAAAGCGGATCTTACTAGGGACGAATTCTTGAAGCATGCCTTCGAGTGGAAAGATAAACATGGGGGAATTATTCTTGAGCAGCTCAAAAAACTCGGTGCCTCCTGTGATTGGGATCGAACGAATTTTACAATGGATCCCGAGTATTCTGAATCTGTGATCGATGTGTTTATCGATCTTTTTCAAAAAGGAAAAATCTATCGGGGTGTTCGTATGGTCAATTGGGATCCTGAGGCGTTGACAGCACTTTCAGATGAAGAAGTCATTCATGAAGAGGTAAATTCAAAGCTTTTTCATATTAGATACAAAGTTGCGGGAAGCGAAGACCAGTGGCTCACCATTGCGACCACCCGTCCTGAGACTATCTTTGGAGATACGGCCATTTGTATTAATCCAAAGGATGAGCGCTTCAAAAATCTGCATGGGAAATTTGCCATTGTACCAATTGCCAACCGAACTGTTCCGATTATTCTGGATGAATATGTAGATATGGAATTTGGAACCGGTTGTTTGAAGGTAACTCCGGCGCACGATGTGAACGATTATGAGCTTGGTAAAAAACACCAACTTGAAACGATTGATATTTTTAATCACAATGGAACGCTGAATCAGCATGCTTTGCATTACGACGGTGTCGATCGATTTGAAGTTCGAAAAGCTGTAGAAAAGGAGCTTTACGATAAGGGCTACCTTGTAAAAACGGAGGACCACATCAATAAAATCGGTTTTTCAGAGCGCACCAACGCGGTAATCGAACCAAAACTTTCTCTTCAGTGGTTTGTCGACATGAAAGAATTATCTGCACCTGCCCTTGAGAATGTCATGAATGGAAACATCAAGTTCCATCCTGAGAAATTTAAGAATACCTACCGTCACTGGATGGAAAATGTCAAGGATTGGTGTATCTCACGACAATTATGGTGGGGTCACCGAATTCCTGCATGGTACTTTGGACCGGGTTCGGAAGATTTTGTCGTATGCAAAACTCAGGAGGAGGCGATCGCTCTTGCATCCAGTAAAGCGGGACGAATAATTCTAGAATCTGATTTAAAACAAGACGAGGACGTACTTGACACGTGGTTCTCTAGCTGGCTTTGGCCGATTTCCGTTTTCAATGGCTTGACAGAACCTGGAAATAAAGAAATTAAATACTATTATCCCACCAATGATTTGGTAACGGCTCCGGAGATTATGTTCTTTTGGGTGGCAAGAATGATAATCGCAGGGTACGAATATTTGGGTGAACTACCATTTAAAAATGTTTACTACACCGGGATTGTCCGCGATAAGCTGGGTAGAAAAATGTCTAAATCTTTGGGTAATTCTCCCGATCCATTGGATTTAATTCATCGATATGGTTCCGACGGAGTGCGGATGGGGATTCTTATTTCTTCTCCTGCCGGAAACGATCTTCCTTTTGATAGCTCGCAATGTGAGCAGGGGAGGAATTTTGCCAATAAAATATGGAATGCTTACCGATTGGTGAGTTCATGGGAAGTGCGTGACATGGAGCAACCCCGTTCGTCTTCCATCGCTATAGAATGGTTTCATGCGCGTTTCAATTCTGCATTGATAGAAATAAATGATCTTTTTGATAAGTTCAGGATCTCTGAGGCGCTCATGGGGATTTATAAATTGGTGTGGGATGATTTCTGTGCTTGGTACCTCGAAGTAATCAAACCTGGCTACGAACAACCCATTGATAAAACTACCCTAGATCAGACCAAAGCATTTTTTGAGGAAATACTCAAGCTGATCCATCCATTTATGCCTTTTGTTTCAGAGGAGTTGTGGCATCTTATCCGTCCAAGGGAAGAAGGGGAGGATATCATCGTTGCTGAATGGCCAAAATCAGCTGCATTTGAATCTTCAATTTTGAAGGATTTTGAATTGGCTCAGGAAGTAATTACGAATATTCGTAATATCAGAAAACAAAATAATATTGCCACGAAGGTAAAGGTTGAGCTTTTCGTTAAGAAGAATTCAGAACTTGATCCAAAATATGATTCTGTAATTACCAAAATGGGAAATTTGTCCCAGCTGGAGTATCGAACGGAGAAAGTTTCCAATTCAAATTCCTTTCTAGTTGGATCGAATGAGTACTTTATACCATTTGGTGACGAGGTCGATCTTGAAGCTGAATTGCTTAAACTTCAAGAAGAACTCGAGTACACAAAAGGCTTTCTCAAATCGGTAATGAATAAATTAGGCAATGATAAATTTGTTGCTGGTGCTCCCGAACAGGTGGTAGCCATGGAACGAAAAAAAGAGGCTGATTCCCGGGAGAAGATTGCGATACTTGAGGATAAGATCGCATCGATGAAAGCCTAGGTGTTTCGAAAAAGAGCTTCGATGCTGCTTTTAGAGACAAAATGATAATGCTCTTTAGCTTCATTGAATACCTCGCGTGCCCATGCTTTGTCATCTTCTTTTTCCATCAACGCGCTGTAGATCGGAAGTAAAAATTTTCGTCTGCCAACCTTATTCAGGAATTTTTTCATGTATGGCCGCAACTCAGTGTATCCTGAGTGGATTCCAAGTACGTACCATTCTGACATGACTTCCGAGTTGCCCCAATTTCTAAAGTTAAGGTAGGCGTCAAGTTTTTTCATGAGCTCTGGAGAAATGGTTTCGGGAAGTTCCCGAATAAATGCCTGCCATTCCTGTGTGATAAAATCATTTCTTTGAAGTCTTGTAACCTTTTTCTTCTTTTTCTTTTTTCCTTTGATTTTCACATAAGATACCTGCTCGAAGATATTTTCCCCTTTCATAAATCGCTTTGCAAGCAGTTTCATTTTGTCAAGTCTGGGAGATGTTACTGCATAACAATTGCTTGGGATTCCTTCTTTATAGATCCATTCTTCTGCATTAAAATTCGAGCCATTCGGTTCAAGAAGATTCTTTTTGAGATAGTTTAAAAAGAGCTCTGAGTTGACAGTTTTGAATGCAAATGTTCGAAAGTAAGATTTAAGAAAGCCATCGAAGCGTTCCCTGCCTAAATCTCGTTCCAGGGTTTTCAAGAAAAAAGCTCCTTTCACATAGGCAATATCTGTCATGCCATCGTCAGGATTTCTTCCCTGCAGTTTAAGTTTTAACCGCGTGTCTTCCGGATGGTCACTTTTGCTAAGGTCGATCAGCTCATCCTGTAATTCTTGAAATTCAATTCTAGCGAGTATGTCTGCAATTTCTTTTCCGTAGAGAGCCTCCATAATCCGGTTCTCAAAATAAACGGTAAACCCTTCGTTTAACCAGAAATCATCCCATGATCTGTTGGTAACGAGATTGCCGGACCAGGAATGAGCGAGCTCGTGCGCAACAAGTGAAACGAGCGATCTGTCTCCTGCCAAGACGGTGGGATTGACAAATGTGAGACGGGGATTTTCCATGCCCCCAAAGGGAAAAGAATAAGGCAATACAATCACATCATATTGTTGCCATTGGTATTTGCCATAAAGATCTTCAGCGGCGGAAATCATCTTCGGAAGGTCTCCGAATTCGTAGGCGCAAGAGGAAATTAGCTCCGGTTCAGAATATACTCCACAATTTTTTCCCAGTTTTTTATAACTGAGATTTCCAACTGCGATTGCAATTAAATAACTCGGTATTGGTTGATCCATTTTAAACTCATATACACTTTCTGTATTGAGTTCTGTGGGATTTTCAGCGCTCATTAAAGGCAGTAATCCCTGAGGAACTTTCACGCTGGCACTGTAGGTCAATCTGTTGGAAGGAGTGTCTTGCAATGGAATCCAAGATCGTGTAAGAATGGCTTCGCCTTGCGTATACATGAAGGGTTGCTCTTTCCCGGTGGTAAGCTCGGGACTCAACCAGTCGATCGCTTCGGTTTCTTCTGTGGTTTTGTAATAAATGTTTATGAACGTTGTTTTTGCATCGATCTTCACCATCAATGGCTGACCTAGGATCGAATCTTTGTCCCAGGCGCCGATTACAAAATCTGTTTCTTTTTCCTTTCCGATGGATCCAGTGGTAACCTTTTGAATATCGAGTGCTTTAATGTCAAATATGGCAGTATCGGTGCCGTTATTTACCATTTGATGTCTCGCAATTCCGTAAACCGTTCGATTCTCGAAGTTAACGTCTAATTCAAGATGCAAATGTTTTGTATGAATTTGTTTCGTGTTGGCATAACTGTGATTGTCGGAGTCGCTCCCGGGATCAGGATTTTTAGTAACCACTTTTTTGCCACCTTCAACTGAACACGCTGAAAGTGTAAGAAGAAAAAGAGTTAAAATTCCGAGTAAGTAAGTTTTCATTGGTTTGGAGATGGACCAAAAATAACTATTAAATCTTAAGTTCTTACTTTTCTGCTTTGTTTGATAAATACCGGATGACTTCAGCAGAGGCATGCAACCCGAAAAGTGCGGGCATGTAAGAAATGGTGCCGTAGAATGATTTCTTGAAATTCAATCCATTGGTCATTTTTAAAGAATCTTTTTTCTGAAGCTCACTGGAAAAGACGGCTTTCACACCTTTATAGCTGACATCTCTGCGTTTGAGTCTTTTTTTGATGTGGCTGGCAAGTTTACAGTTGTATGTTTTATCCAACATTACCACTTTTACAGTGTCAGGATCGGTTTTCCCACCGGCCCCCATGCTGGAGAGTATTTTAATTTTTAATCGTTTACAGGCAATGATCCATTCCAGCTTTGGAGTAACGGAATCAATGCAATCAATTACATAATCTGGTTTAAACTCCTCGAGGATCTCCCATACACGTTCAGGTATCACGAATTCCTCTATAATGTTCAAAGAAATGTTTTCATTGATTTCTTTAAGTCTCTCTGCAAGTACAACGGCTTTATTTTTTCCAATGGTTGAATCGAGTGCAGTTAATTGTCGGTTTTTGTTTGTTGGGTCAAACACATCCCCATCAATTAGCGTAAGTGTACCGATCCCAGCGCGAGCAATGAATTCTGCTGCAAATGAACCGATCCCTCCCAACCCAACGATGAGCACATGAGCATTGGTTAAACGATTCAACTTTTCATTTCCAATAAGTAATTCAGTACGTTCTAGCCAATGTGCCATTTCTTGAAAGTTTCTGCAAAATTACGATGGATCTTTTTTTGAAGCTCTTCCTGTGAAATATTTAAGAGCTCACAAGCCTTCATATAAATCGTTTCTATTGCGGTATCTGAGTTGTCTGTTTCCAACAACAATCTGTCTAAAGGGACGCGAGCGATGATTTCACGGAAAGAGTCATCGCTGCATCTGCCAAGGCTGATCATAATAGATTCTCTTTTGAGAACATCGTCTAAAATCCCCTTTTTGTTAAATCCGTGAAATACCCACCTTTGGGTCACATCTGACTGATCGTAGATTTTTTTTGTTTCCTCCCATGAGCGAACACAATGCACTATCAAAGGGAGCTGTGATTTTTCTGAAAGTGTGATGTGTTCCTTGAAAACTTGTTTTTGAGTTTCAAAGTTTACAGAACATATCTTGTCAAGTCCGGTTTCACCAATAGCTACACAGTTTTTGTGCTCAATCAGTCGTAATAAATCACTCTTATTTTTTTGGTAACTATCTGCATGCCATGGGTGTATCCCGTGAGAAAAATAATTTCCAGGCCCAATCCCTACGGAATATTGCACAATTGCATTGCGACCAGCGTCTAAATTATGTGTATGTGCATCGACAAACATCGTTGCTAAGTTATTGCCAAAATTATCATCCTTTAAAGGAATTTTTCTATTTTCACGGCACACAACTGTTAAACACTTATGGAAAATTCAAGTCAACAAGGACACCCAAAAGGCTTATGGTATTTATTTGGAACCGAAATGTGGGAACGTTTTGGTTACTACCTAATGCTTGGAATCTTCTCATTGTACATGATCGATGGATGGAACAATGGAGGGATGGGTTTTGATGCACAAAAGAAATCAGACATCTATGGAACCTATTTGGGATTGGTGTATCTTACCCCATTTATTGGTGGACTTTTGGCGGATCGTATACTCGGCTATCGTCGCTCGATTCTGATCGGAGGATTGATGATGTCTGCAGGGTATTTTATGCTTTCGATACATTCTGTAGCTACCTTTTACGTTGCTCTTGCGCTAATTATCCTTGGTAACGGATTCTTTAAGCCAAACATCTCTACGCTAGTTGGTAATTTATACAGTTCGGATGAAATGAAAGATAAGAAAGATGCCGGATATAACATCTTTTATATGGGGATTAATATTGGTGCTTTTGTCTGCAACTTTGTAGCTGCATTCATGCGAATCAATTACGGTTGGGGCCATGCTTTCGCAGCTGCGGGAGTAGGGATGCTCGTAGGAGTAGCGATTTTCTTGATTGGTACGAAACACATTAAGCATGTAGACGTGGTAAAACCAGTTCAGGAAGGAGATATGTCCACATTGAAAATATTCAGTTATACCGTTCTTCCAATGTTTATCTTTGGTGTGATTGGATATATACTTCCTGGTAATTTCTTGGGGTCTGATACTAACGACGCATTCATCATCGGGTGTTTACCGGTAATCGCATTTTTCATTTACCTTGCATTTACATCAGAAGCCAAAGAAAGCCGAGCTATTAAGGCACTCTTGGCAGTTTTTTCCTGTGTAATATTGTTTTTTGCGATTTTCCACCAAAATGGAGACGCTCTTACTGTTTGGGCTGAAGACCATACGGACAGATCGATGTCTGACGGCGTAGCTAAGGTTGCCACAGGGATAGGAATGGCACAGGTTGTAGTCAATAATGACGTTGTTTCGTCAGATGACAAGACTTTTAAACATCACATGGACTCTTTAAGAAGTGTAGAGGAGAAGATGCCAGCGGTTTCACAGGAGGAGATCAAAGCAAAAGGTAAATTCTCGGAAGAGATTTCGCAGCTTGAAAAATCACGTAAATATTTTGAAACATTGCCTGCAGATCAAGTACCGGCAAAGGGCAAGGACCTTAAGCTTTATTCCACGGAGCTCTATCAGTCCATCAATCCATTCTGGGTTGTTACCTTGACTCCTGTTGTCGTTGGTTTCTTTGGGTTTATGCGGAGAAGAAAGCGTGAACCATCCACACCGACAAAAATTGCCATAGGGTTAGTCATTACGGCCCTTTCAGCATTAGTCATGGTTGGTGCTGTATTCGCAACCAACGGAATGTCTTTAAAAGCCAGTTCTATGTGGTTGTTCGCTTCCTATGGAGTGATTACTATTGGGGAATTATGTTTATCTCCAATGGGTCTTTCATTGGTGTCCAAACTTTCTCCTCCAAGAATTACCGCATTGATGATGGGAGGTTTTTTCCTTGCGATTTCTGTAGGAAATAAATTGTCCGGAATGTTGTCTAGCTTGTGGGAAACGATTCCTCAGAAGGAAAATTTCTTCCTTTTGAACTTCGGATTGGTTATGGGAGCAGCGCTACTGATGTTTGTTATGCTCAGATGGCTCAATCAGGTCATGAAAGAAAATAATGTAAACTAACTATAAGACCCCTCGGGGTCTTTTTTTGTGCATATGGAAAATCAAGTTACACTGGATTCGATCCAGAATTTCGAAGGAAAATATCCGAAACAGATTTGGAGCTTATTCTTCACGGAGATGTGGGAGCGCTTCTGCTTCTATGGCAACCGAGGAATGCTCGTCATTTTTATGACCAACATATTATTGTATTCGGATCAGGATGCTAATTTAAAATATGGAGCTATTCAGGCCTTCGTTTATGCATTTACGTTTATCGGTGGTTTGTTTGCAGATAAGATTCTTGGGTTTCAGCGTTCCCTTCTTTGGGGAGGTATTTTGATGATCTTGGGTAGTGCTATTCTGGGATTAGATGCAAAGACTAATTTCTTCTATGGGATTTGTCTCATAATCATTGGTACGGGTTTTTTCAAACCAAATATCTCCACTATGGTCGGTGAGCTCTACAAGCCGGGTGATGTGAGAAGGGATGCCGGATTCAGTTTGTTCTATGCAGGGATCAACCTTGGTGCCCTAATAGGTGGCGGCGTCTGTGTGTATGTTGGAAAAGTATATTCATGGAACTTAGCATTTATGCTCTCGGGGATTTTTATGCTTCTTGGGTTAATCAATTTTCTGCTTACTCGTAAAAACCTTGGGCCGATAGGGAAAGAGCCCGTGTCGGCCAATCCGGAAACTGCCAAACGCAATCAGATGTTGGTGTATGTTGGTTCGATTGTGTCTATTCCACTTATTTATCTTATGATTACCAATACGGCGTACACAGACTTGTTTATGTATATCATCGGTCCAGTTACGTTAGCATATTTGTTTTTTGAGATGAGGTTGCTCAAATGGGAAGAGGTTAAAAAACTCATTGCTGCGCTCATTTTTATTTTCCTTTCCGTCGTTTTTTGGGCGTTTTTTGAACAGAGCGGTGGATCGTTGAGCTTGTTTGCAGAGAAATTACTTTCAAATAAAATGCTCGGAATGACCATCGATCCGAATGTGGTTAATAATTCTTCGAATTCACTGTTTGTAATTGGCTTTAGCGCACTTATTGGAATTTTATGGATTTGGTTGAAGAAACGTAATTTGGAACCCAATTATTTCGTGAAGTTCGGGTTGGCTTTTGTTTTCCTTGGTTTGGCGTTTTTCTTATTTTATTCTACCCGCTTTACGATTGATAACAGTGGTTTGGCCTCATTAGGTTTGTTTACATTCGCCTATTTTGTGATCTCCATTGGTGAATTGTTCTTGTCGCCGATTGGCTTGTCTTTGATGACGACACTTTCTCCTAAACGCCTGTGGGGAGTGATGATGGGAATGTGGTTTTTGGCATCGGCTTATGGCCAATATGTAGCAGGACTTCTGGGTGCGGGAATGGCCAGTCCTAATGAGAATGCTACCATCCTAGAACGTATGACAGCATATACGGATGGATATTACCAGCTGGCGATTTATGCATTCATTACCGGAGCAGTTGTAATCGTTCTCTCGTATTGGATGAATAAGCTTATGGCTGATAAAAAGGAGAGCTCAATTCCGAGTAATTTAATGGAGCTGTAGGTTTATTTCCGTTTGCGCATCATCTCCTCTGAGAGCGCTGGGTTGTCTGAGCGAAGATGTTCTGTAATCGCGTTGAAATCTCTGTCTGATCGATTTTGTGATAGCTTGTATTGGGCATCTGTGCGGTATACTCTTAGCTCAAACCCCAAAACCAATTCCAGATAGTGATTGAGTTTATCCTGATCCAGATGTGACATTTCGAATCGTCTTTCCAATCCTTCTTCATTTGTATTTACAAGGGACTCCAAGTGCACTTGAAGCTCATTTCTGGATAATCTTCTGACCGTTCCATACGCGTGTACGGCAGTGTAGTTCCAGGTCGGTGCATCTGGTGATTCATATACTGAAGAGCTCACATAACCATGTGGACCTGTAAAGATGGCAAGTGCTGTCTTTCCGTTTCTTATCAAATCGGAATGAGTATTGGCAAGCGCCATGTGTCCCTGAATAAATAGGTCTCCTTGATCTGAACGCTGTATGAGGAACGGAAGGTGTGTTCCAACGGGTTCTTGATTTCCGGAAGAAGATATAACCACGCCAAAGGGGTTCTTCAGCATGAAAGCAAGTAGTTCTTCAGGAGAGGACTCACTGAAGTGATTCGGTACAAACACGTCTTAAAGGTACAGAGAAAATTGAAATAATCAATGTTCCAGGTCGATTCCCTGAAGCTCAACTAGATTGAAATAGAGTCCTTTTTTATGAATGAGGTCATCATGCGTTCCTTCTTCCGCTACTGCGCCATTTTGTATGACCAGGATCTTGCTGGCATGTTTAATCGTTGAAAGTCTGTGCGCAATAACGATAGAAGTCCTGCCAACCATGAGCTTGTCCAGAGCATCTTGAACTAATTTTTCCGATTCGGAATCCAATGCAGAGGTGGCTTCATCCAAAATTAGAATGGTAGGGTCTTTAATGATGGCACGAGCTATTGCGATACGTTGCTTTTGTCCCCCTGAGAGTTGTATCCCTCTGTCACCAACCTGGGTGTTCAGCCCTTCCGGGAAGGATTGAATGAATTCCCATGCATTTGCCTGCTTCGCGGCCCGGATGATATCTTCCTCTTTGGCCTCAGGATTCCCGAACAATATGTTGTCTCGAATACTCCCTGCGAAGAGAATTACCTCTTGGGGAACGATGGCCATGTGCTTTCGAAGGTGTTCTGTTTCCAGCTCTTCAATGCGCACTCCATCGAGTAGTATTGTCCCGGAGTTGATGGGATACAAATGAAGAAGAAGTGATGAAATCGTCGTTTTACCACTTCCGGAGGATCCAACGAGTGCAATGGTTTCGTTCCGTGAGGCATGGAAGGAAATGCCCCTTAGGACACTTACATCGCTGCGTTGAGGATAGCTGAAATGAACATTTTCAAAACGTATATCACCACTAAGCGCGGGCTTACTACTTCCTTTGAAAAGATCTTTTTCATCTTGATTGCCGATAATATTCATCAGATTTTCGGTTGCACCGATCGACTTCTGAATGGATGCGTACATATCTGGCAACGAACCTATAGAAGCTCCCATCATGATCGTGTACATAATAAAAGAAAAGAAGTCAGATGGCGCAAGTTCAGGGTTAGGACCTTGGGTCATAAGTAAGCCTCGCCAAATGATGAATACAATGGCACCAAACAAGCAGAAAATGATGAAGGAAACAAACAGTCCTCGCCACAAACCGCTTTTAACATTCAATGCACGAATTTCTTCCACCGATTTTCCAAATCTTCCAAGAATAAAAGCTTCGTTGGTGAATGATTTTACGTTCGCAATTCCTGTGAGTGCTTCTTCAATGATAGAGTTTGACTCCGCGGCATGGTCCTGAGAATTTTTGGAAAGACGGCGAATAAATCTTCCGAAAATTACAGCAATGATCGCCATAACAGGAACAGTGGCTAACATGATCAATGCAAGCTTCCATGAGAAAACAAAAATGAAAGCAATTCCACCTACAACGATGACGATCTGTCTGAAAAACTCTGCAATCGTTGTTTTCAACGTTTCCTGAATCTGTGAAATATCAGATGACATTCGGCTGGTTAATTCTCCAACTTTGTTCTGGTTGAAGAAGTCCATTGGCATGTAGATGAGCTTTTTAAAGGCCACATTTCGAATGTCTCGGAGTACGTTTTCTGTTACATTGGTAAAGATGACTACCCTAAAATAAGAGAAGACGGCTTGAGCGGCAAACAAAAGGAAAAGTGCAATGGCTACATCATTGATATTCTGGAGATTGATCAGTTTTACTGAGTCATTCAATGAAGAAACCTGACCGGAACCAGCCCCTAATAGTTGACCCATCATAAATGGAAAGATCAATCCGACAGAAGTGGAAAGAATCAAGAAAAACCAGCCAATAGCAAAAGCCAGCCGATATGGCCTCATGAAGGAAAAGATTCCTCTGGCCTTGCGAATGCTTTCTTTGGAAAGTTTTACTTTTTCTTTGGTATCTTTTTTAGGCCTAAGCATCAAAATCTCTAAAGCGCGAAAGTACTATAAAATTACGGACTGTTTTGTTATCATGTTACAGGTCCTTTTGTTAAAGTGGGGTACATGGTTCATCGAAAAGGATTATTTTGAAATTTTCAACGATTCTGTTTGTAGTGTTCAAAATAAAACTATCTTTGCAATCCGAATTTTTGAGAAAAAACCGCATTTAAAGCATACAGGTCATGAAAAGAACATTTCAACCTTCCGTAAGAAAAAGAAGAAATAAGCATGGGTTCCGCAGTCGTATGGCTACGAAAAATGGCCGTCGTGTGCTTGCTGCCCGTCGCCGTAAAGGAAGAAAGAAACTCACTGTTTCTGACGAGCCTATGCACAAAAGATAATTCCTTCATCAAGGAAGTGAAGTCGACTCAAGGGTCGACTTTTTTGTTTTAGGGTGTTTTGGTTTAAGTATATTTTTTGTATCTTCAAGTTAATATAATCAAAAACCTACCTCTATGTTAGTCAAAACCTACAGCAGTGCCGTTATGGGCATTGAATCCAGTATCATTACTGTTGAAGTTAATCTTGGAATCGGAATCAATTTTTACATGGTTGGTCTCCCGGACAGCTCAGTCAAGGAGAGTCATCAGCGAATTCGTGCTGCTTTTTCGAATAATGCTCTTAAGTTTCCCGGAAGAGAACTTACTATCAATCTTGCTCCGGCGGATGTAAGAAAGGAAGGCTCACATTTTGATCTCGCCATTGCGGTTGGTATACTTGCAGTAAGTGAACAGGTCAGTTGTGAACTTCTCGGTGATTATTTATTGATTGGTGAGCTCTCTCTGGATGGTACAATGACCTCGATGAAGGGAATTCTACCAATGGCCATCGAGGCTAAAAAACGTGGATTTAAAGGCGTTGTAGTTCCTTTTGAGAACGAACCTGAAGCATCTGTGGTAGATGGGTTGGAGGTTATCGGTGTAAGAGACCTAAAAGAGGCAATAGCTTTTCTGAATGGGGAATGCACTGTTACAAGAAAGGATCAAACTCAACCTAACATTCATCCTATTGCAGATTATGATGATTTTTCAGACGTGAAGGGTCAGCTTGCCATCAAGAGGGCGTTTGAAATTGCTGCTGCCGGCGGACACAATGTAATTTTGATCGGACCACCGGGCGCCGGAAAATCAATGTTAGCTAAAAGACTTCCAGGCATACTGCCTTCGATGTCCACTGAGGAATCTCTGGAAACGACCAAGATCCACAGTGTTGCAGGTAAGTCCAGACACATGAAAGGACTCATTCGTCAACGGCCTTTTCGAAAGCCGCACAATACCATCTCTGATGTGGGGTTGATCGGCGGAGGTAGCTATCCACAACCGGGCGAAATTTCTCTGGCTCACAACGGTGTACTTTTTTTAGATGAATTGCCCGAATACAAACGCGGGGTGCTAGAAGTGTTGCGTCAACCATTGGAAGACCGTGTTGTGACTATTTCGCGGGCACGTTTTTCCGTAGATTATCCGGCTAATTTCATGTTGGTTGCCGCCATGAACCCTTGTCCGTGTGGATATCATGGGCATCCGGAAAAAGAATGTTCTTGCGGTCAGTCGACTGTTCAGCGTTACCTTAACCGCATTTCCGGGCCTCTGCTCGATCGGATAGATTTACATGTCCATGTCACACCAATTACCTACGATGAATTGTCTACACCTGTTCAGAGTGAAAATAGTGCCGAAATCAGATCCAGAGTTGAAAAAGCCAGAAATGTTCAACATGAGAGATATAAATTTAGCTCAGGTATTTTTTCAAATGCATTAATGACTACATCTGAAATACGTGAGCACTGTAAATTGTCCGGAGAGAGCGCACAACTTTTGAAAAATGCTATGGAGCGAATGAAGCTAAGTGCACGGGCTTATGACCGAATTCTGAAGGTCTCCCGGACCATAGCAGACTTAGCCGGTTCTGAACACGTCGAAACTGCACATTTGGCAGAAGCCATCCAGTACCGGTCCCTCGATCGAGCGGATTTGAATTGAGCTGTATTTAAAATTCTTAGAGTGTGATTTAAAAAAATAGGTAACACGGACCTCATTTGTTTACTATTGCAGGCAGTGTTGGTAAAAGAGTTTGCTTTATACAGAGTATTGTTGTCTTATAATCCTTGTGAGATCTTTGAATATTTTGATGTTGAGGAATTGCATGGCCTCAGCCTGTCGGAGTGTCTGAATTCATCAAATTCAATTCATTCCGCCTACATTGCTGGTTGGTGTAATCGATCTCCGACTGACGGAAAACCATTTGTCTTCATAAATCTCTCTAGGTGCACCGATGATATCCATACCACCGGATTGGTTATGCACGAGCTCATGCATCTGCAATTTGAACTGAGTGAAGGGGATTACTCATTAAAAGAAGAGTTTATGATTACATCTGCAGAGAAAGAAACATATATGCTGGTGGATTTTATTGCAAGTATTAAATCTACCGAATTATTGAGGTCTAGCTCTATTTGTACCAATAATTAGATTCATTAGTTTGGTGAATACTTTTTCTTTCTTTTTTTGGACAAGTGCTGGATGTGATTTTGTTCGGTCGTTTTTTGTTCTGCCTATTTCAATATCGCGTAATCTTATTAATTTCGGAGAAATCAATTTCAGAATACGATGTTTAAATCCTTTACCATCTCATTGTTTTTTCTTTTTAATGTTGCGATTTCGTTTGGTCAATATCAAATAGGGCATACAACCATCACATTTAATGATCCTTCCAGAACCGGTGGATTTGGAAGTGGGGGAGGTTCTGGAAGACAAATACAAACGGAGATTTACTATCCTGCAACTGTTGCCGGGGATAATGTGTCTTCGGCTAGCGGTACATTCCCTGTCATTGTTTTCGGCCACGGATTTGCCATGGCTTGGGATGCGTATCAAAATATTTGGGAACATTATGTTTCTCTTGGGTACATTCTGGCTTTCCCTCGAACGGAAGGTTCGCTTATCCCTTCGCCAAGTCATTCGGACTTTGGTCTTGACCTGGCTTTGGTTGGACAGAGAATGCAGGCTGAAATAGCAGCTGCTTCATCAGTATCTGTTCCTGCGGTGATTTATTCCGGAACATCCGACGGTGTAACTCCACCGGCAGATCATCACATTCCCATTTATAACGGATTGAATTCATCGTGTAAAACACTTGTGAATATAATTGGTGGGGCACATTGCTATTTTGCGAATACTAATTTTAATTGTGATTTTGGTGAAGCTACTTCTTCAACAGGTATAAGTATTTCGCGTGAGCAACAACAAGCAACAACTTTTGCCTCTTTGGACTTTTGGCTGGAATACAAATTAAAAGGCAATCCTTCTTCCCTCGAATCTTTCCTAAATATCTTGGAAAGTGCGCCGTCAACAGAACTTTCTTATGAGTCTACGTGTCAGGGATTTCTAAATTTTCAAGAATCAAATGAACTCATGTTTAACCCATACCCCAATCCTGTTGAAGACCTTCTTCATTTGCCCAATGGAATGCTAGGCGAGGTCGAATTGATGGATGCCCAGGGTCGAGTACTTTTGAAGGTGAAAAATGTAACTAGTATTGATGTGTCTTCACTCGAAAATGGCATGTACTATCTGAGGACTTCTCATTCATCCACTGTGTTTTTAAAACGCTAATTTGTATACTTAACTCAAGTAAATTCGTTAATATTGAACTTGAATGAAGAGAATTTTTTCTCTACAAATACTTTATGCTAAACCTATCTACTGATCAACTCGAACTGCTTTTCCCTTTTCATTTTACTATCGATGAAAAGAGTGAAATTCTTTCCGTCGGAAAGTCTTTGAGAAAGATCATCGGTCACATGAACGGCCCAGAGCTTGTTTCGCGGTTGAGGTCAGATAATGAGGTTGTAGATTTTACCCTTGAAACCCTCAAAAAACGTCAGAATGAAAGGCTATGGCTGCTACTGGTCATCGGAGAGGATCATTTGCGTTTTACGGGTACTTTTCTAGTTGATGAATCTAATTACAGGCTTACTTTTTTGGGTGTACCTCTGCAAAACGAGTATGGAAAACTTATTAAGTTTGGAATTGTCGATTCCGATTTGGGTGTGGCAGATTCCTTGCCCTATTCCCCGGGGCATTTAATTCTTGAGAGAGAGGAAAGAACCGAAATCGATGAATTTCCAAAGTATTTGAATAGTTACCATGAGCAACTTATTGACACGTCCACACGGCTAAACACCCTTTTGGAATCATTAAATTCAGCTGTGCTTTCAGAGAACCGAGAACGGAAAATTGTTTTCGTTAATCAACTGTTCTGCGACATGTTCGGATTGCCAAACCATCCCGATACTTACAAGGGAATGGATTGTTCAGAGGCTTCAGAATTTGCCAAAGTACTTTTCGAAGATCCAGAAGGATTTGTCAATGGCATCAATGCCTGTCTTCGTGAAAGTCGAATTATTACCGGCGAACGTCTTCAGCTAAAAGATGGCAGAACACTTGAACGTGACTTCATTCCTGTTTTTGAAAAAGGTGTATACGCAGGTCAAACATGGAAATATACTGATATTACTCAATATCTTATAAACCAGCAGGATATACTTAAAAAAGAGGATAAGTACAGTAAAATTATCGAGAACCTGAAATTTGGATTGATTGAGGTTGATCTGGAAGAAAATATCACGAAAGTTTATCCTGCTTTTTGTGAACTGACCGGATATAAAGAGGAGGAATTACTTGGTCAAAATGCACCTAAACTATTCGCTCTTGAGGACGATTTAGAGTATTCAGATGAATTAAATCTCAAACGTAGAGAGGGGATTTCCACAGTTTATGAGCGCAGAATCAGGAAAAAAGACGGCAGCATCATTTACATTATTATCTCGGGCGCACCAATCTATAACGAAAAGAACGAGGTTGTTGGTTCAATGGGTATTCATGTGGATATCACTGAAAGAAAGCTTTTGGAGAATGAGCTTTTCACTGCGAAAGAAGCCGCATTAAGTTCAGTAAAAGCAAAGGAGCTCTTTCTTGCGAATATGTCACATGAGATAAGAACTCCTATGAATGTGATTGTGGGAATGACAGATTTGATCGGCGAGTCTGTGCTTTCTGAAGAACAAACAACTTATGTGAACGCGATAAAGGCATCTGCGCAGAATTTATTGGTTATTATCAATGACATTCTTGATTTTTCAAAGATCGAGTCCGGACACATTGAACTAGAGGAAATCCCTGTAAATCTAATTTCCATTTTTGAACAATTGGAATTTGGTTTAAGAAATCAAGCGATAAAAAAAGGAATCGAATTAAATTGCTCTCTTGATCCGAACATTTCATCCTCACTACAGTCTGATCCTACGAAGATATACCAGGTTCTGGTTAACCTTGTGAGCAATGCAATCAAGTTCACTGAAAAGGGAGGTGTGGAATTGCGTGCAGAGCTTTTGGCTGATGGTGACAAGCAACAACGAATAGTTTTCAGAATTATCGATAGCGGAATTGGCATAGATCCCAAAAATATTGATACGATTTTCAAAACCTTTGTCCAGGAAGACGCTGGGATTTCCAGAAAATATGGTGGGACGGGTTTAGGACTATCTATTGCTCAGGGAATTGTCCGAAAAATGGGAGGAGACATTCACGTGTCCAGCGTCCGCGGGGAAGGATCAGAATTTAGTTTTGAATTGACGCTTGAGAAAGTAACCGAAATTAGTTCTGCGACTGAACAGCAGGAGAAATCGTCATTAAATCTTGAGAACGTTCGAATTTTAGTTGCTGAGGACAATGAACTGAACATTCTTCTAATAACTTCCATCTTAAGCAAGGAAAATATTCCTCATGAAATTGCGAAAAATGGAGAGGAAGTATTGCAAAAGTTACAGCAATCATCCTTTGATGTAATACTCATGGATGTTCAAATGCCTGTGATGGATGGTATAACAGCAACTGGAAAAATAAGAACAGAACTTAAGTCGGCTATTCCCATTATAGCTCTTTCAGCCAATGCTACAACAGATGATACCAAGCGCTACATAGCTTCCGGTATGAATGCGCATGTACCAAAGCCTTATAAAAAAGATGTTCTACTGAAAACAATTGCTGATACCCTCGGGATGACTGTTAAACAACAAGTTGAAGATGAGCAAAATGTTTCAGGCGAACAATTGTTTTCCATGGAAGAGCTGAGGAAATTGGCTGGTGGCGATGAGTCGTTTGTAAAAACCATTATTCATACATTTCTTCAAATCGTACCTGTACAACTTAAGACGTTAGAATTGAATCTTGCTGAGTCTAATTTGACAGGAATTCGTGATATTTCTCACCAAATGAAACCTACTTTGCAACTTCTTAAAGTACATGAAGCGAAAGAGCTAGTTCTGGAAATTGAGCAAGAATCCTCAAGCTCCGAAGTACTAACAGATCAGCTGCTTGAAAAGTGCAGGAAATTGGATTCTATTTTGAAAAATGTTATGACAGAGATGCAGGTACTGTTGAATCAATAGATTTCATGCGTCATTTTCATTTTTATCCCAAGCTCACTCATAATGCTTTCATGGTAAGTTTTACTTACGGATATGAATTGTTTGTTTACCTCCAGTGAGTTTCCATTGACCTTTTCTATCGCATCGATGTTAACGATGTATGACCGGTGCACTCGTTTGAAATTTGAAGGAAGTTTGTTCAGCATCCCTTCCATCGAAGAATAAAGCATGATCCTTTTTTGTTTGGTATGAATAGTAACATATTCACTGGAGGATTGAATGTATTGTATTTCAGGAATCAAAATCTTTTGATACACTCCTTTGTCCTTAATAAAGAGAAAATCATGTTTAGGGCTGATTCGTTCCTCAGAAAGAAGCTTCTCTACTGATCGGTTAAATCTTGCAAGGGAAACAGGTTTCAGTAAATAATCACTGACCTCAAGATTGAATCCATTGACAGCATATTTATCTTCAGCAGAGATCAGAATAATTCTTGCCTTAGGTTTAAATTCTTCCAAAAACTGTATTCCATTCATTCCCGGAAGTTCAACATCCAGAAAGATAAGGTCTACATCTGTAGAATTAAGAAATTTAAGGCTGTCCTCCATATTTTCAAAATCAGCAAGCAATTCCAATTCTTTCTTATCGGTAATAAAGTCTTTGATCATCTGACGGCTCACTGAGTCATCATCCACGAGAATACATTTCATACGGTTTTGTCTTTGTTTTAAAGTGTTGTAAAATTAGGATGAAAGATGACGAGCCAGCACCTTGTTTATTTAAAAAAACAGACATCTTGCTGAATTTTGAGGTACATTCCGTGTTGGCCAGTTTAATCTTGCACTGTATAACCGCGAATTGACTATGAAAATTGTATTGGTAGAGGATGACCCCGTTCTTTCGGGAATCCTTCTGGATCGACTCAAATGTGATGGATATCAGGTTCTTCACGTTGAGACAATTCATACTTTTGAACCATTTTTGCATCTTTATGAGCCAGACCTTATTATTACAGATTTATTGCTGTCGGGTGTTTCGGCACGTGAATTAATAGATTATTTTAATCAATTCAGTTGTCCCGTTTTTATCATCTCAACGGTAGACCAGGAAGATCTTCATTACTTTGCAACGATGGTAGGTGCTAAGAAATATTTTCAAAAACCTTTTGATCCCGCTCGGTTAATTGACGAAGTGAATTCCATTCGAATAGAAGTAATCAATGCATCATAAAATAGCTTATGTACAAGGACTTAAGAATTTATTTTATTGGAAGTGATCCAAGAATTCTCCCTTCACTTTCAAAAACTATTAAAAAAACCGATCATACGCTTGTGGGTACTGCTCATTTGGGCGATGCTTCTTTCAAACAAGTTGAATTTAAGGCACCAGATTTAATCTTGATGGATTTTCAGCCAGATGAAAAAGAGAATGGACTAAATCTGGCAAATAACCTCACGAGTCGACTCAATTTACCCGTTATTTTTTTAACATCTACTCCAGACGATCTTACAATAAGTGAGGTCAAAAAGATCGGTCACTATGGTATTTTATCAAAGCCAGTGAAGGAGCCAGAGTTGAGGACGGAGATCAATTTTACCTTTGATAGGTTCGAAAAAAATCATAAACATAAATCTGAAATTGATGGTACAGCCTTTGAATCCCGTGAGACCGAACAGTTCTTTGAACAAGTGGTAAACAATGTGAGTGACATCATTTACAGGATCGATTCATCCGGAAATTTTACATACTTAAATCCATCGGCGATTCAAAGTACGGGTTTTAACAGGGAAGAGCTTTACCTGACCACATATCAATCCCTTATTCGCAATGACTTTAAACGAAGAAGTACGGCGTTTTTTCAGCAGATGATACGTGATAATATATCTGATGCGTATCTGGAAATTCCCGTTATCGTGAAAAATGGGGGAGAGTTGTGGCTAGGTCAAAATATTCATCTTCTCAAAAGAGGAAAAAAGATGATAGGTTTTCAGGTGGTTGCCAGAGATATTACAAATGAAGTTCAATACAAAGAAGAGTTGATTCATGCTCGAAGGGAAGCAGAACAAGCCTCAGAACTTAAAGCACAATTTCTCGCAAACATGAGTCATGAAATACGAACTCCATTGAATGGAATTGTTGGAATTGTAAAATTACTCGAGAGAACGCGACTAGATGAAAAACAACAAAATTATCTACGTGCCATTGTGAGCTCTTCGAATCAACTTATGGGAATTATTAATGATATTCTGGACCTTTCAAAAATTGATTCGGGTAAAATGGAAGTCAATAATGTTTCTTTTGATTTAGGCGAACTGCTCCATTCCCTTATTGAGGTAATGGAAATTAAGGCCAGCATGAAGGGAATCCAGGTCATTTTTGATTTGGATGAAAGAATTCCAAAGTTTATAAAGGGTGATCCGGTTGTGTTGAATCAGATTCTTTACAACCTGATCGGAAATTCCTTAAAATTCACGCATGAGGGGAGTGTTTACCTCACTGTGAAATTAATGGAAACAGAAATTGAAGGAAAATTAATGATTGAATTCACAGTCAAGGACACAGGGATTGGTATGCGGACAGAGGTGCTGGATGGTATCTTTGAGGCGTTTACACAAGCGGAGAATGCGACGAGTCGAGAGTACGGTGGAACTGGTCTCGGTTTAACGATTGTTAAAAAGTTAGTTTCGCTCCATTCGGGTGAAATTTCAGTAGAGTCAATCGAAGGAATAGGCAGTACGTTCACAGTGAATCTGGAATATGAGAAAGTGCAGACAGATATGGCGCTGATGAAAGAAGCTGAACCTCAGGATTTTTCTTTACTAAAAGACAAGCGCGTCTTGTTAGTGGAAGATAACTTTATCAATCAAATGGTTACGAGAGATCTGCTTGAGGATTTAGGAGTTAGTGTGTCCATAGCAGAGAATGGTAAATTGGCACTAGAGGTCCTTAAAAATCATACGTTCGACGTTGTTTTAATGGATATGCAAATGCCGGTTTTGGATGGTTTCGAGACCATGCGAATCATTAGACAAGATTCCGAATTATGCGAATTACCCATTCTCGCTCTTACAGCGAATGCTACACGAACGGAGTATGAAAAATGTATGACGTATGGAGCATCTGATTATCTTTCAAAGCCCTTTTTGCCTGAGGATCTATTCTCAAAAGCGGTTAGTTTAACTAATTCAGAAAATCAATATAAGGAAACATCCAATCCAATATTGGACATCGAACTGCTCAGCATGTATACCAATGGAAAAAAATCGCTTATGGTTTCTACGTTGACTGAACTTTCTCAGGTGATAAAGTCTGAGCGCCTGGAACTGACCGTTCTTTATTCTGACAATGATTTGAAAGGCTTGAAGTCGCGAATGCATAAATTGAAGCCAAATTTCAGATTGATTGGGTTGCATGAATTGGTTCTTCTCGTTGAATCCATCGAACGATGTCAATCAATAGAGGAACTTAAAGATAAAATTCATGTTTTGGGGGATAAAATGGAAGTGACAGAAATAAAGATTTTACAGGCGAGGGATCAATTAAGGGCTGAATAAAATTATTCTCCGAAAAATTCACGAAGGATATTTTCTTTCTGAATTGGGGCAGTGGCCCGAATTAATTCTCCTTTGAGATTGATGCCAACTAAAGTTATATTTTCTTCAATACAAAGATCCACATCATGCGTCGAAAAAATGACACATCGTCCTTGTTCCAAAGTCAC
>JAJTDX010000003.1 GCA_021298235.1 Cryomorphaceae bacterium
ATCAAAACTCAATAACGGCGTTTCGGGGGGATCACATGAAGTTTCCATGGGAATCAACCTGACATGTAAGAAGAAACCGGTGTCCTTCAAAACGATCTCCTGTCCTTCTTTCTAAAAATGTAACTTTTTTAATACGATACGTTAAAGAGGTAAATTTTGGCTTCAGAATTATGAAAACACAAAATAAATCAATGAGAGCATTAAATTATTTGGCAGTGGTCCTCGGAGTTACGATACTCGCTTCATGTGCCAGAGAAGCTTCATCATCCACCGGTTGGAATTATAACGATCCACGTACAGGAGGATTTCAAAAAGTTCCTTTTGTAGATCAGGAAACCGGTCCGGGCTTGATTTTAATTGAAGGTGGTACGTTTACCATGGGTAGAACTGAGCAAGATGTTATGTATGATTGGAACCATCGTCCAACACGTGTAACAGTTTCATCCTTTTATATGGATCAAACGGAGGTAACCAACTTTCATTGGTTAGAATACCTTTATTGGATTTCAAGAGCTTATGAAACATATCCTGTGGTATACAAAAATGCTTTACCAGATACCCTTTGTTGGAGATCCCCTTTGGCATTTAACGAGGACTATGTAGAATACTATCTTCGCCACCCTGCCTATCGCGACTACCCGGTAGTTGGTGTATCTTGGTTGCAAGCGAATGATTTCTGCAAATGGAGAACAGATCGCGTTAATGAATACATTTTGATACGTGAAGGAATTCTTGGATGGAACATCGATCAAAGAGATGAGAACACCTTCAATACAGAAGCATACTATGCAGGACAATACGAAGAGGCTGTTATCCGAAATGTTCAGGATTTGAATCCTTCGAATATTCAAGGAAAAAGATTGGGCACACGTAGCGTTCGTATGGAGGATGGTATTCTTCTTCCTCGATACAGGCTCCCAACAGAAGCAGAGTGGGAATTTGCTGCAACAGGTCTCGTAGGCAATCTTGCTGAAGGTTCAGAGAACATTACAGATAGAAGAATTTACCCATGGAACGGACATTGGGTACGTCAGGATGACGAACAATTCCAAGGTTCTATTCGTGCTAATTTCGTAAGAGGACGAGGAGATTACATGGGTGTTGCCGGAAATCTGAATGACGGCGCTGATATAACTGCTCCTGTGGAATCGTATTGGCCAAATGATTACGGCCTTTACCACATGGCTGGAAATGTCTCTGAATGGGTACTTGATGTTTATCGCCCATTGTCTTCAGAAGATTTTGATGAATTCAGACCATTCCGAGGTAATGTATTTAAGACCAAAGTACTTAACAATGAAGGTTCGATTGATCTTAAAAGTCAGGTTGTGTCGTATGACGTTCATGGCATGAAAGAATACTTAAACGAATTCGAAAGAACAAGATATCAGCGTATTTCAGCTGACAAACACGATCCTAATGACACTGTTATTCCAGCAGGACTTTCGCAAAATGTATCTTCCAGAAATCCGACAAAAAGAGGATATGCACCGGATCCATTCTATGTGTCTCACAGTAAGGTAAAAGATTCCATCGAATTGAAACTTCTCAGAGACATTAACAAGGTTATCGACGAAGCTATTTTAATGAAAAATGACAAATATGACCTTGAGGCATCAGCGCTGATTCAAGAACGTTTGTTTGAAGGAATTTTCGCCGATGAGCTTCGTACCGGACCTCAAGGTGAAGAATATGCATTCGAAATCATTTCAATGTTGAGAGAAGGTTTTACTGATTACATTATCGACACTCCTGGAAAATTGCGTTATCGAAATGTAACCGAAGAAGAGAACATCGGTCGATTGAATTATAGAAGAGATGATTATGTTGACTATCTTGATGGTGATATTGAAAGCTCTATCTATTATGATAATGAAAACAGAAAGAATGGAATCAATCAGGCTAAAAGAGATCCTAACCTGATTATGTATCAAAACGAGCACGAACAGTACAACCTAGAAGGAACTCCTCTTAAAGAAGGTACTGTTGGTTGGCCAACTACCCTTGTATCTGATAAATCAAGAGTATATAAAGGAGGTTCGTGGAGAGATCGAGCATACTGGTTAGCAGCTGGCAGCCGTAGATTCCTTGATGAAGATAAATCAACATGTACAATTGGTTTCCGTTGTACGATGAGTCGAGTGGGAAGTCCAACTGGTATAAATTACCAAAGCTCAAAAAAGAAAAAGTAGAATAATTCATACATTTAAAGCCCGAACTTTCGGGCTTTTTTTTTGAAATGAAACATTTATTTAATCTCTTTTATGAAACAAGCGGAGTATCGACAGATACCCGAAACATCAAAACTGACGCGTTATATGTCTCACTTAAAGGAGCAAATTTCAATGGCAATCAGTTCGCTGAAGATGCCTTGAAAAGCGGTGCCAAATACGCCATAGTAGACGAAAAAGAATTTCAAACCAACGAACGAATATTCCTCGTAGACAATAGCTTGAAATTCCTTCAAAATCTAGCCAATTATCACCGTAACAAATTTAGCATCCCAGTCATCGGAATAACTGGAAGCAATGGAAAAACAAGTACGAAAGAACTTGTTAACGCCGTATTAAGTTCGCATTTCAACGTTTTGTGCACCAAAGGAAATTTAAACAATCATATTGGTGTACCACTAACGCTCCTTGAGCTAAACCAACAGCATGAGTTAGCAATTATAGAAATGGGAGCAAATAAGTTTGGTGATATTGCAGAATTATGTGCGATTGCCTCCCCTACTCATGGCATCATCACCAACATTGGTAAAGCTCACCTTGAAGGATTCGGTGGGTTTGAAGGCGTATTGAAAACTAAAAAAGAGCTTTTCGATTCATTGTCAGAAATTTCAGGCCACATTGTATACAATCAGGATGATTCGGTTCTTCGTGAAAATTTACCTCATCACATAACAACAACCTCTTATGGAACTGCCGACAGTGACATAACAGGAACATTGCTCGCCATTGATCCTTTCGTATCATTTGAATTCAAAACAAAGGACTATCATTCACGACTGATCGAAACACATCTGGTTGGGAAATACAATTTCTACAATTTTCTGGCTGCAACAGCATTTGGCGTACTTTTCAATGTTCCATATGAAAAAATTGAAATCGCATTGGGATCCTACATCCCGGAAAACAACCGTTCTCAAGTCTTTAAAACAACAAACAACACCCTGATTCTCGATTGCTACAATGCAAATCCAACGAGCATGAAAAGTGCACTCGAAAGCTTTGCCATGATTAATAATGAAGACAAAATTTTCATTATCGGTGACATGCTTGAATTGGGTGAAGCCTCCTCTGTTGAGCATCAATCAATCGCAGATCTTTGCGTTGAGCTTGGTATAAACGGATATACCGTCGGACCTTTATTTTCAGAGGTTACCTCCCCTTCTTTTTTAGAACAATTTCAAAATACAGAGGATGCAAGAAATTGGCTTCAGACTCAAACCGTCGAAGGGAAAATAGTGCTTTTGAAAGGATCGAGAGGGATTGGCCTTGAAAAACTGCAAACTGAGCTATAAAAAAACGGGAGGCATAGCTCCCGTTTCAATTCTGAATATTGAGATCAATTAGGCGTTTAACACCCCTCTAGAAATTACAATCTTCTGAACTTCGCTGGTTCCCTCATAAATCTGAGTGATTTTTGCGTCGCGCATCAAACGTTCAACGTGGTATTCTTTCACAAATCCGTATCCACCATGAATCTGAACGGCTTCTACTGTTTGTTCCATTGCAACTTTTGAAGCATACAATTTCGCCATTGCACTGGATTGGTCATAATTTTTACCTTGGTCCTTATCGATCGCTGATTTGTACACTAACATTCGAGCAGCTTCAACCTCTGTAGCCATGTCGGCCAGCTTGAAAGCAATTGCCTGGTGCTTATAAATTTCTTTTCCAAAAGCCTTTCGTTCTTTCGCATAAGCTGTTGAAAGTTCAAGAGCACCAGCGGCAATACCCAAGGCCTGAGCAGCAATCCCGATACGTCCACCAGAAAGTACTTTCATGGCGAATTTGAATCCAAACCCATCCTCTCCAATACGGTTTTCTTTCGGGACCTTCACATCATTGAATAACAAGGTATGCGTATCACTTCCTCGTATTCCCATTTTATCCTCTTTGGCACCAATCACAAACCCGTCCATTCCTCGTTCAACAATGAACGCATTGATACCTCGGTGACCCGCCTCGACATTGGTTTGAGCAATGACAAGATAAATGGATGCTGAAGAACCATTGGTAATCCAGTTTTTAGTTCCATTTAGAAGGTAATGGTCGCCTTGATCAATGGCAGTAGTTCTCTGTGATGTAGCATCAGATCCCGCCTCAGGTTCCGACAAACAAAATGCACCAATTTTTTCTCCTTTCGCCAGAGGAACGAGAAACTTTTGTTTTTGTTCCTCCGTACCGTATTTTTCCAATCCCCAGCACACTAAAGAATTATTTACAGACATACACACCGAAGTAGATGCGTCTACCTTTGAGATCTCTTCCATTGCAAGCACATACGAAAGTGTATCCATTCCGGATCCTCCGTATTCCGGAGAAACCATCATACCCATAAACCCGAGCTCGGCAAGTTGTTTTACTTCTTCTGTAGGAAAACGCTGATCTCTGTCGCGCTCTATAACACCCGGTTTTAAAACGTTTTGGGCAAAATCTCTCGCCGCTTCTTTTACCGCAATTTGCTCTTCGGTGAGTTCAAAATTCATCATGATAGAAAGGTTTTAGATTACAGTACAGTTGCAAATGTAAGTGATAAATTCTATTTTTCATGTCAGAATGAAAAGCCAATTAAAAATCATCGGTTTGATGTCAGGAACATCTCTTGACGGCTTGGACATCGCATTTGTTTCACTCACTTTTGAGGATACCAAAAACGACTCGTTCAAGCTTTTGGAATCTGAAACCATCCCCTATCCTAATGACTTAAAAATCAGAATTGAAAGCGCTCCTAATTCGTCCGTCAGCGTACTCTCAAAATTAGACCATGATTTAGGGGTGTTCTATGCGAGCTGTGTCAATTCATTCATTGAAAGTAAAAAATTAGATCGCAAAGAAATTTCTGCCATAGCCTGCCACGGTCAAACAATTTTGCATCAACCACACAATGGCTTTTCACTTCAAATTGGCAGTGGAACTGCCCTGGCCATGAATACAAAGTTGCCGGTAATCAATGATTTTAGAAACCATGATATCCATGCCGGTGGACAGGGAGCACCTCTGGTTCCTGTGGGTGATTTTGGGTTATTTGCAGACCACGCAGACGCATTTTTAAATCTTGGTGGATTTGCAAATCTTAGCTTTAGAGACGTGCAAAAAAAGATACGGGCCTTTGATATTTGCCCTGTCAACCTTCCCTTAAATAAACTTGCAAGTAACAAAGGACTGGAATTTGACAAAAATGGAGAGTTAGCCCGCAGCGGAGAACTCAATTTCTTTCTTCTGGATCTACTGAATTCGTTGGAATTCTACAATTCTCCAATCCCAAAATCGTTAGGTACAGAATGGCTCGATGAACACTTTTATCCTTTAATAAAATTTGACAAGGACATTGAAAATAATTTAAGAACGATTGTTGAACACATCGCATTTCAAATTAGCAGGCAGCTTGAATTTTCTGGAGCCAACAGTGTTTTAGTCACGGGTGGTGGCGCACTCAACCAATTCCTTATTGAACGAATAAAAAATTACTTTAAAGGAGAACTAAAACTTCCTGATAGAGAAATTATAGAGTACAAAGAGGCCATTATTTTTGCATATCTAGGTGCCTTAAAGCTTCAAAACAAGGTAAATGCTCTTGCAAGTGTCACCGGAGCTAAATTCGACACTGTTGGCGGCGTACTTCATGACCCAGGTTTTTAACACCCACTTTTACACAAAACTCGTTTAGTAACTTCCTAAAGACCTCCAATTTGAAGTTGATAGTTCTCTAACTTTGCATTTTGGAAGAGTATATCCTGATGAAAGAATTACTAAATAAATTTGAAAACAAACGTCCGGAAATTGTCTTTGAATGGAAAGACTCTGAAACTGAAGCTGAGGGTTGGGTAGTCATCAACTCACTTCGCGGAGGTGCTGCGGGCGGTGGAACACGCATGCGTCAAGGCCTTGATAAACGGGAGGTAGAGTCGTTAGCTAAAACCATGGAGGTTAAGTTCACGGTAGCAGGACCTGCTATTGGCGGTGCGAAATCCGGAATCAATTTTGACCCTAAAGACCCCAGAAAAGAGGGCGTATTGAGACGATGGTTTGCCGCTGTTTCGCCACTTTTAAAACATTACTATGGCACAGGTGGCGATCTGAATGTAGATGAGATCCATGAAGTCATTCCTATTACTGAAGATTGCGGAGTTTGGCATCCTCAAGAAGGTGTTTTTAATGGTCACTTTCAACCGAGAGAGTCTCAAAAAATCAATCGTATCGGACAGCTAAGACAGGGTGTATTAAAGGTAATTGAGGATCCGCTATATTCTCCTGATACAGACCGAAAATATGTGGTTGCTGACATGATTACGGGATACGGTGTGGCTGAGTCAGTAAAACATTATTACGAGCTATGGGGCGGGAGTGTAGAAGGTAAAAAAGTCATTGTTCAAGGGTGGGGGAATGTTGGTTCGGCGGGCGCATATTACCTTGCCCAACAAGGAGCAAAAGTGATTGGGATCATTGACCGCGTGGGCGGACTTATCAAACCAGAAGGATTCTCTTTTGAAGAAATACGAACGCTATTCCTTTCTAAAAATGGGAATGAGCTAGCCCATCCAAACCTTGTTCCATACAACGAAATGAATGAGCTTATCTGGAGTTTGGGCGCGGAAGTTTTCATTCCTTGTGCAGCATCACGAATGATCACTGAACAACAGTTAAATCAAATGATTCAGGGAGGCATGGAGGTTATTTCAGCAGGCGCAAATGTACCGTTTGCTGATCCGCAAATTTTCTTCGGCCCAATAGCAGACCTAGCTGACAATTCAATCTCGGTTATTCCGGACTTTATTTCAAATTGCGGAATGGCCCGAGTTTTTGCATACCTGATGAGTAATGATCTTGATGTATTATCCGATGATGGGATCTTTTCTGATACAAGCGCAACTATTCGCGAAGCACTTGTTCAGACGCAGAAAGTAAACCCAGGTAAAACAGGTATTGCCAAAGCAGCATTCGAGATTGCATTAAAACAACTTGTGTAAAATGGAGATCCTTGTTATCATAACATTTTTGCTCGGATATACCGCTATCACCCTGGAACATCAGCTGAAAGTGGACAAGCTTATTCCGGCTTTGTTAATGATGACGATTTCCTGGGCCGCCATAGCCCTCGGAATAGATGGTTTGACTCATTGGTATGGCACAAACCCTGTTAATGGCGAGACCTCGTTGTTTCAAATACAACCTGGCTTTCACAAGCAACGACTTCAATTGTTAGACAGTACTCTTTTACATCATTTCGGAAAAACTGCGGAGATTCTGATCTTCCTCATGGGCGCCATGGCTATTGTAGAGATGATCGATCATTTTCATGGGTTTGAAGTATTCAAAAGATGGATCAAAGCTTCAAAAAAATTCTCGGTTCTCTGTATTGTATCTCTGATCGCCTTTTTATTGTCTGCCATCATAGACAACCTTACCGCAACAATTGTGCTCATTACCATCCTCAGAAAACTGGTTCATGAACAAAAAGAACGCCTGTGGTTCGCCAGCTTCATTGTTATTGCTGCTAACGCCGGGGGCGCATGGACTCCAATAGGAGACGTCACCACCACCATGCTGTGGATGGCCAACAAAGTTTCAACCGGGAAATTAGTCAACTATTTGTTGATCCCATCTCTGATCAATATTTTGATTCCTCTTGGTATAGCTTATTTCCTGCCCGTTTTCAAAGGCGAATTGAAATCAACACCAACTGAAGAACATAAATCTACTACCGGAACATTAATGCTATTTTTCGGGCTAACACTTATTATTTTCGTCCCGGTATTTAAAGTGGTTACCCATCTCCCACCCTACCTCGGTATGATGCTTTCTCTTGCTTTATTTGCAATTGTAGCCGAAATCATTTCAAACCGTACAGTTACTTTTACACAGGCAGGTCGGTCAGACAATCTGCATGAAGGAAAAGGTCCAACTTTAAAAGCACTCTCCAAAATTGAGATGCCATCCATCCTTTTCTTCCTTGGAATCCTTATGACTGTTGCCGCACTAGAAACATTGGGAAGCATTGATCATTTCGGCAAAATGGTCAGTGCACACATCTCACAAGATGTTTTTGTGACCTTATTGGGTATCTGTTCAGCAATCATTGACAACGTTCCTCTCGTAGCTGCCAGTATTGGTATGTTCCCGGATGCCATGGATGCAAATGTCTGGCATTTCATCGCGTATGCAGCAGGAACAGGTGGTTCCATATTGATCATCGGCTCGGCTGCCGGTGTTGTTGCCATGGGAATGGAAAAAATTTCTTTCGGATGGTATTTTAAACATATAACTTTTATTGCCCTTCTGGGTTATTTAGGAGGCGTAGCTTCCTTTTTATGGTTGACTTAATCGATTATTAACTAAAAAACAAAAGACATGAGCTTTTTTCATCTTTTACAGATCACAACGACAAACGGAACTCAAACTGCACCAACAGAGGCTCCTGCCACAGGAGTCAAAGAAGTTCCCATTTGGGATATTTTACAAGATTCCAACGCTGGAATTGGATGGCTGGTGAATTTACTTCTGGTGTTAATGTTGGGGTATGTAATTTTCATATTCGTTGAGCGATACTTAGCCATACGCAGAGCAAGCAAGGCAGAGGCAGACTTTATGAGCAAGATTAAAGAATACCTTAAAGAAGGAAAAATAGATCAGGCAAAAGATATTTGTGCACGTTCCACAAGTCCGTCTGCACGCATCTTAGAAAAGGCCATTGAGCGATTGGGCAAACCTATGGAAACCATTACAGGTGCGATTGAAAACACAGGAAAACTAGAAGTTTTGAGGCTGGAACAGCGTATTTCATTTTTGGCGACTGCCTCAGGTGCAGGACCGATGCTAGGATTCCTCGGAACGGTGATTGGTATGGTTGTCGTATTCATCGATCTTGAAAATGCATCTTCTTTAGAGCTTAAAATCATTGCACCAGGAATTATGACAGCGATGATCACTACAGTTGCAGGTCTGATTGTTGGCATTATCTCATTTATGGGACACAACCACCTTCAGTCCATGATCAGTAAGGTGGTGTATCAAATGGAAAATACAGCACTTGAATTCACAGATTTTCTTCACGCGCCAACTAAATAAGCTAAGTCATGGATTTTAGTTCACGAAACAAAGTAAAAGCTGAATGGGGTATGGCTTCCATGACCGACCTCATTTTCCTCCTGTTGATCTTCTTTATCATCATGAGTTTGATGTCCAACAATCAGACGCCCATTGACCTTCCAGAGGCAAAAGAAGATATCAAACCGGTTACGGATCCGGTAGAGGCAACTGTTATTATTACGGAGGACAACCGTTATGTAGTTATGCCGGGTGGTAAAATGGAAGAACCCATGGAATTCGAACAAATTAAAGAGTTGACTGCTGCGGCTGTTGCCAATACAAACAAAATGAAATTAAAGATTGCCGGTCACCGAAAAGCAAGCTACGAGGCCGTTTTTCAGGTGTTAGCTTTAGCTCAGGCCAATTCTTGGGATCCGGTGTTGTCTTACGAAAAATAAATTGCCATGGGTGCTTATCCAATAGTACGGGAATCAGACAGAAATGCGGGAATCATTGCATCCGCTGTGACTATGCTCATCCTATTTCTTTATCTTTATTTTACGACTATTTTCATGGCAGACCCTCCGCCAAGGGATATTCCCGTAAAGACAGAGACTACCATTGACCAATTGGAACTAAAAGATCTCATTGTTGAAAATCCCGGAGGTCAAGGTGGAGGTACACCAAGTAATGATCCTTTAGATGAACCTAAACCTCAAACTCAGCAAGTTCTGACAAAACCTAAAAATCCCAGAACACAGACGACCACCGGACAATCCACAAATGACAATAACCCGTTCAGTAACAATCCAAGTTCTTCAATACAACAATCAAACAATCCTTTTGGTGATGGTGGCAGTGGTGGAGGTCGCGGAGGCGGAAGAGGTGGAGGATTTGGCTCAGATGAAGGAAATCATGGAACTGGGCGCGGCGGTACAGGTGACGGATCAGGTCGTGTGCGCTTAAATGATCCCAAAGTAGATCACATACAGACTGACGTGGATGTTACAATTAATCTCAAGTTAACGATAAATGCGACTGGTGAAGTTATTTCAGCAGCAAATATTGCCTCAAAAACGACAACAACAGATCAGCGCATTATCAATCAGGTGATTGCAGCAGTAAAATCACAGGTAAAATACAGCAAAGACCTTGATGCTGGACTTGTGTTAGCTTACCTTACTGTAAAAGTGAATGCCCAATAATGCATACACGGAGTCGTTAGACTGGTTATTTAGTCAATTTCCTTCTTATCAAACTCAAGGAGCGTCTGCCTATAAACCAGATCTTGGAAATATTGAGGCACTTTGTTCCCTTCTGGGAAATCCAGAAAAATCTTTGCGCTTTATACATGTCGCAGGAACCAATGGCAAGGGTTCTGTTTCGTGCATGCTGGCCTCCATACTAAAGGAATCCGGCGAACGAACAGGATTGTTTACCTCTCCTCATATCATTGACTTTCGGGAACGAATTCGGATCAATGGCGAAGTTATTCCTGAAGAAGATGTCATTAATTTTTGCAAGTTAATTCAAGAGATTTCAAAAGACCTTCAGCCCTCGTTCTTTGAAATCACCTTTGCCATGGCGCTATGGCACTTTAAACGATCTAAATGTTCGATTTGTGTGATTGAAACCGGACTGGGAGGACGATTGGATGCCACGAATTGTGTCATGCCTCTGGTTTCAGTCATTACAAATATTTCACTAGAGCATACGCAATTTCTTGGAAACACCTTAAGTGCTATTGCAAGAGAAAAAGCAGGAATCATTAAACCATCTATTCCCGTCGTGATCGGTGAATGTCTGTCTGAATCCGAACCTGTTTTTCAAGAGGTAGCTATGCAAAAAAATGCACAATTGATTGATTGCAGTGGTCTCCCTTTCTCAGAAGAATATGACCTTCCATTGCTTGGCGATTACCAAAAAACAAATTTTAGAACCGTCCTTCAAACGCTGGAAGTTCTGAAAATGTATGATCTCACTTGTTCAAGAGAGGCAATACAATCCGGACTATCTAATTTACACAAAAACACAGGCTTTTTCGGTAGAATGCAACTCATCCAAAAGGAGCCTCTCATTCTTTTAGATGTTTCTCATAATGCTGCTGGTATTCAACAAACATTGGATACCATTCATAAGTTAAATAAAGGAAAACTACATTTGATTTATGGATCAAGCTCAGACAAAGATGTGCATTCGATTGTGAAATTATTCCCATCCAATGCTTCAGTTGCATTTTGCACTTTTAAGAATCTCAGATCTCTGACTGTAGAGGAATTTGAAAAGTTGAACGATGAGTTTTGCGTTAAACATCCGATTTATGAGGATCTGAATATGGCAATAGAAGATATTTCTCTCAAATTAGATTCACAGGACACACTCCTGATTTTCGGAAGTTTCTTCCTGATTGCTGATTATTTTTAATTTTTTTTGACCTCATATCTTGTCAAAATCAAAAACACAAGTATATTTGCACCCCAAAGCAAGCGTTTATTTGAAATATTGGGAGATTCACTTCGTGTCTGCTCCGCGGTAGCTCAGCTGGTTCAGAGCATTCCGACTTCACATCGGAAGGGTCTGCGGTTCGAGCACAAAAATTGAAATATTGGGAGATTCACTTCGTGTCTGCTCCGCGGTAGCTCAGCTGGTTCAGAGCATTCCGACTTCACGTCGGAAGGGTCGGCGGTTCGAGCACAAAAATTGAAATATTGGGAGATTAGCTCAGCTGGTTCAGAGCATCTGCCTTACAAGCAGAGGGTCGGCGGTTCGAACCCGTCATCTCCCACAAAAAGCACCTTCGAGGTGCTTTTTTTTTGAAATGAATTTTACATACATCCTTTACTCGAAATCTGCAAACCGCTATTATGTTGGAGCAACGAGCGACCTTGAGGAAAGATTAAAAAAACATAATTCGAAAAACAAAGGATTTACACAACGTGCTTCTGATTGGGAACTGAAATTCAAGAAAATATTGAAATAAAAAGAGAAGCAAAGATTTTTGTATATCAATTTCTAATCCCTGGCTCTTAGAGAAAAATCCGCCAGCACCAATGCAGTCATTGCCTCAACAATTACCGGGACACGCAAAGCAATGCACAGGTCATGTCTCCCTCTCACCTTCAGCTCATCCATTTCATTTTTTTCAAAATTCCAAGTTTGCTGTTCTATGCCAATAGAAGAAGTAGGTTTAACCGCAATCCTGAAAACAAGCTCATTCCCATTGCTAATGCCACCAGAGATACCCCCTGAATGATTTGTAGCTGTAGCCCCGGACGCATCGAGGTATCTGTCATTATGTTCTGATCCAAACATCTCAGCGGCTTTAAACCCACTGCCGAACTCAATCCCTTTTACTGCAGGTATGCTAAACATGGCATGAGACAACGCTGATTCCAAAGATTCAAAAAGAGGTTCCCCAAAACCAATAGGCATTTTTAAACACCTGCATTCTATGATTCCACCCACACTGTCTTTTCGCTCTAGCGCCTTTTTCAACCCTAGCTCGAGGTCGGATTCTCCCCCAATTGAAAGAATTTCTGCTGAAATTACGATATCAGCAACAATTTTTTTGGCAATTACCCCAGCGGCAACGAGGAGCAACGTCAATCTACCGGAAAAATGCCCTCCTCCTCGAAAATCCTGAAATCCCTTGAACTTCTGTTGTGCAGTAAAATCAGCATGTCCCGGACGGAAAATTGCTTTGCTTTTTTCATAGTCTTCAGAACGGATATTCTTATTCTCAAACAATATGGTCAGTGGTGCTCCTGTACTGAATCCATTATATATTCCGGAAGCTAAAATAGGGATATCCTCCTCTATTCTCGGAGTTGTTCCCTTTGCTCCTGGTTTTCTCCTTGAAATATCAGTAAGGAAATCCTCAATAGACAGAGAAATTCCCGGAGGAACCCCATCCAATGTTACGCCCATCACTTCTCCATGAGATTCTCCAAATACTGAAACCCTCAGTTGATGTCCAAATGTATTCATCGTCTACATCGTTAAATGTTCAAGGTACGTATAAAAATCCGGAAAAGATTTATCTACGGCCTCAGCGTCTGAGATGGTAATCGATTTGTCAATACCCAAAGTAAAAATAGCACAGGCCATGGCTATTCGATGATCATGACAAGATCTAACTGCATAATCAATGGGCTCCTTTCGTGGAGAAATCAGCATAGCATCTCCTTTAATTTCAATTTGGGCACCCAATTTCGTCAATTCCTCAACAATGGTTTCAGCTCGGTTGCTTTCTTTGGCAAACAAACGATGTACGCCGTGAACAAATGACACATTTGTTCCAAATGAACCCAAGACGGCCAGAGGAGGGAACAAATCTGGACAATGTGTTGCATCAAACTCAAATGATTTAAATTCATTTTTTGAAATCGACAAAACATCATTTTCCCAAGAAACGTTCGATCCAAAATTTTTCAGGACATCAAGCATACGTCGATCTGCTTGCTTAGATTCTCTTTTAAGTCCATGAATTCTAATAGAACCAAATAACGCGGCACCTACCATTAAAAATGATGCGCTGCTCCAATCTCCTTCCACTGAAATGTTGGTCTCCTTGAATTCATACGGTCCATTAAACTCTATTTCTTCGCCCATCAAATTCACATTTACACCAAATTCTCGCAAAACATCGAGGCTTAATTCAATATAGGGAAGGCTTTTCGGTTTCTTCAATCTCAACTTTTCGTGTCTAGTCTCTTTATTTCCTGCAAAAGCATAAAGAAACCCAGTGATAAATTGCGAGCTCAAACTCCCATCGAGCTCAATTGAATTGGGGATAATCGGACCTTTCACGCGAAATGGCAAGGTTCCATTGTTACTCTGAAATTCCACTTTCAAGTTCTCAAAAACCTCATCAAATAGGTGCATAGGTCGAGAGGATAAAGTTCCACTGCCGTACAACATAAGTTCTTGTGAAGCATTGGCAAGAATTGGCGTAAACATGCGTGATGCCAGTCCGGATTCGCCAAAATTAATCTGTTCCGAATCAAAAATCAGTTTATTGCCTGCGGGAATTACCAAAAGTCCATCCTGGTTTGAAGGTTTCAAAGCACTTCGCTCCAAGATTCCGAGTGCTGACAATTCATCTGTTGATTTACCTATTCCAAGAACTGTCGTTTTTTGATGTGATAGCAGTGCGCAAGCAAGTATTCGCTGAGCATGGCTTTTGGAAGGAGGAGCGCTAACCTCGCCGGTAAACTTGCCTGATGGAATTATAATGTTATTCACAGCGTAAAGTTTTTCATTTTATTCTGATTTTCATACTTTTTGCACCTAATTGTAAACTATTTCGGCATCTTGGAGCCCTTTCTTTACAGATAAATGAAAATTTGTATGGCATTGTTAACAGTTTCAGATTAATTTTAGAGTAAAATTTAGATCGAAGAGACCATGAAGGGATATAGAATTTTGCTTTGTACGCTCATAACAATTTTTTGCTCACAATACATATCCGCCCAGATTAGTGAACAAGAAGAAGAGGAAGAGGACTACAGCCAGTACGACAAGTATGAACTTGATGAATCCGTAAAACGTTATTGCACACCAAAGGTTGTAGGTTTAAGTCCTGCAAAACTTATCACCCTCGGTTACGATTGGGCAATGAGTCATGATATTAATTGCCAGGCCATAGACACCTTTGCGACTGCAGAAACAGGAAATGTTGCAAATTATAATGGAGTTGTGATCGGAGCAAATCTACCGGTTCTATCTAACAATAAGATCTTGATTAATGTTGGAGGCAACTTTGTAAGCTCTAATTATTCCTTTAAAAACGACACCTTAAATAATCCTTTACTGAAAGTATTAGATAAGGGTATTAGAACCTTAAGTCTGAATACAACCATTTTTAAACCTTTGAATCAAAAAAACTTCATTCTCACATTTTTATCTGGTGAATATAATGGTAACAATACGTTTAGTTCATGGCATCCTTTTAAGTTAACCAAAGTAACGGCATTGGGAGTTTTCGGATGGAAATTCAATGATCGTGTTCAATTCGGAATTGGAGCAACACAAACGTATAGGGCGGGTGGAAAGAGTTTCCTCCCCGTAATCCTTTATAATTTCACTTCAAAAAATGAAAAATGGGGTATAGAAGCTCTACTTCCCGCTCGCTTTCACCACAGATACTCATTTAATAGAAGAACCATGCTCCTCTCTGGTTTTGAAATTGTTGGTGGTAGTTATCATTTAGCTAATCGTGACAATTATTTTCCTCCCTCAGGTTTTACGATTGGAGATGTAACAAATTATAAAAGCGATAATCTTGAATTGAGAAGGTCAGAAATCAGGCTACGGTTGGATTTTCAAAAAGCCCTAAGCGATTTTATCTGGATTAGTGCTCAAGCAGGTTATATCCTAAATTACAAATTCAATGTAGACAGCGGGAATTTTTACAGGGGGTTTGGGAGTACTCAACCGATGGTAATGGAAAATGAGGTTACCGGCGCACCGTATTTTCAACTTACATTGAATCTTGTAAGTCCTTAATTAAATTAGAGAAAGAACACAATGATTCTTTCTCTAATCTTAGTTATAGGTTATTCTTTCAATCTTTTCCAAGTGTCTGTTCGCCCAATCATTGAGACACCAATGAATCCTCTGACATCGATGGTATTCTTATCGGTTAATTTTATGGTGCAACTGTATGTACTTCCATTTTCCGGGTCGTAGATAGTTCCATTTCCCCAGGTTTTTTCACCCGAGTATTCAAAGTCCTTCAGAATTTTATACCCGAGCAAAGGAGTTTCATGCATTTTGGGATCTGGATTGTTCTTATCTCGTTTTTTACTACCATCAGGGTAGTTTGGTTCTTTAAGCCAAACTATTTTGCCGTAATATTTCGTGCCGACTTTTGTAATTTTCACCTTGGCCTTACCATGGCTCGGCATCCAAACACCAATTAAAGCATCCCCACCATCCAAACGAAGTGAATGTAAGGTGAACGCAGAAGTACTTATCAGAATGATAATTCCCAACAACCAAATTCTAATTTCTTTTACTTTTTTCATGTTTTTTAAATTTTATTTAAAATTACAACTACTGTACCAAACAGAAGTCAGTGTTTTTAGTTTCCGATTAATACACTTAATGTTAGTCTTCCCTTTACAGTCAAATTATCTTCAACATCCTTTCTTGATATCCCTGTCATTTCCAAATAAAACTGATTCGTTTTTGAAAATCCTTCGATTTCAGCTTGATCCAGTCCTTTAATGGTTAATTTTTTTGGGCTTCCTTTAATCTTTTGAGAGGCGACCTCTTTAGATTCAGTATTATCCGTCATCACCGTAAATACTACATTATTGAACAGGCCTAATCCATCTAGATGGTCGGTGGTAATTTCAATTTCATCCAATTTCATACTATGTACCTCATCCCTAGTTATTCCAAAATCTTCCGGTTTGAAAGGAATCGTGACTACACCTTCTGCTATTGATTCGGCAAATAAAGGTCCTTCTATTGGTATTTCAAATTCAACGGGTCCATATTTTTTAGCTTCATGATTCGCACAAGAGGCAAACAGCATAACCGAGACTAAAGCAACTGCAAAAATCTTCAAATAGTTTTTCATCTTCATTTTTTAGTTTTTTAGGTAAAAATAACAGCCTAATCAGTACCAAACAACTATTCCAAGCAATATCTACAAAGATTTGTCTTGGCGAAGTCTAATTAAAATGGATTTAATTATAGTTAATTTTGTCTCATTCCATGTTATCCAAAAAAAGTCAATATGCAATTAAAGCACTTATGTCGCTAGCAAAGCGATATGAGGACAAAACACCTCTCAAAATTTCTACAATTGCTGAGGAAGAACGCATTCCAAGAAAATTTTTAGAAGCTATTCTTGTCGAGCTAAGAAATGGCGGAATTGTGAAAAGTCAACTTGGTGCTCGTGGCGGGTATTACCTTAGCACACATCCAAATGAGCTTTTCATATCACATGTCTTCCGTCTTTCAGGGGATCCGATCTCAATGTTACCATGCGTGAGTCTTAATTTTTACAAGCCCTGTATTGAATGTAAAAATGAAAAAACATGTGGGCTAAGTGATGTTATGAGGGAGGTAAGAGAAGCAACAATTGCCATTTTATCTAAAACTTCGATTCAAGACCTCCTGTTAAGAGAAGAATCGCTCAAAAAAACGATCAAAAGATAGCTCTCCTACTATTTTAGTATTCTTTATTTATTTATTTTCAATTTGTATAATTTATAAATAAAGTAGATTTTTACATCCGTTTAATAAATATGATTTTATATCCTACTTATATTATAGGATATAATAAACTTTTAGACAGATGCCTCGACTCGTTGTGTTGGTTATTGTTTTTTCAGCTTTTTCAGTTGCCTATTCACAGAGAACGCTATCAGAAAACATATGGACCAGTCTCGTTTTTCGCTATAAAACACCTCGATTTCAAGTTACTGGTGATATGGGGTATCGAATGTGTGATAATTACATTCATTCCAAAAGAACAATTCTTGCGCGCCTGACAATTGAAAAATCATTTAAGAATAATAGCTTAGGTCTGGGTTACGCATATTTCGAACATTACATAAACTCCCAATCTACAGAGAACAGATTGTTTGTGGAGTATTCGAGACAATTCGATCTTGAGAGAAGAAATTTTAACCTTCGTTTGAGAAATGAACTCCGAACATTTAATGACAGAAGAACAACCAATCGAATTCGAATACAAGGCACTTTTTGCAGAGAGTTAACCAAACAAATTGAAGCTCGTCTGTCATCAGAGATATTTTACACACCCGGAAAGCAAGCTTTGATCGAACAACGTTATTCCACAGGATTGATTTGGAAATTTCATCAACTATTCACAATAATTCCTTTTTACACCCTTCAATGGCAATCCAATGTGCCCTACCCCCAACATATCTTCGGGACACAATTTCAGGTGAGTCTCGAACATTAACCCACTATTTTAATGATAGAATATAAAACGGAAAATAATGAACCCGAATCAGACGAAGTCTTAAATCAGCTCTATCATGAAATTGAAAAATTGAATGAAGACAACGTTGAAGACCGGAAAAACTTCCGAGTTAAGAAAGCAACATTCTATTCTTTCTTAATTATTTTGTCCTTAGCCATGGTATACATTGTATTCCTCAAGTTTCCGGTTATGGAAATGAATAGTAAATGGAACGAAATTCTTGATCAACTTGGTCCAAACGTTTGGAAATTCGTAGCCTTTGGGTTCATCGCACAAATGATTGATGGAGCGCTCGGAATGGCATATGGTGTTTCGGTTACCACACTCCTCATGAGCTCAGGTATACCGGGTATCACTCCTGCAATTGCCAGTGCAAGTATGCATGCCTCGGAGATCTTTACCACTGGCTCATCCAGCTTAGTATACATGCGATTTCGAAACATTAATATGAAATTGTTCAAGGCACTTGTATGGCCAGGTATCGTCGGTACGATAGTGGGCGTTGTCGCCGTCTCCGTTGTCAGTAAAGAGTATTTTAGTTTAATCAAGCCACTTGTGGCAATTTATACCCTCACGCTGGGCATACTGATTATTTTGAGGACATTCAAGAAACCAAAAAAGCGTAAAAAGATCAAGAACATCTATCCGGTGGCATTTTCAGGAGGATTTCTCGACAGCGTTGGAGGCGGCGGTTGGGGACCGATTGTCACAAGCTCCTTACTTGCAGGCGGCAGACACTTGCGATATGCTGTAGGATCTGCTCATTTAGCCAAATTTTTTGTGGCCGTAGTCAGTACCGTAACTTTCTTCGTTATGATCGGACTGAGTCACTGGCAAGTGATCATTGGTCTTGTAATAGGAGGAATGATTGCAGCCCCATTTTCCATTTATTTATCGAATAAAATCCCGGTAAAAAAAGGATTAATACTCGTTGGGATTTTGATAATAGCCCTAAGTATCCGAACCCTTATAAAATCCTTCTTATGATTTGGAATGAATTGTCGGAAATTTCTGCCGAAGAACTTTTAAAAAAGATTGGAGATGTATATGGCGAAAAGGCAGCTTTTTCAACCAGCTTGAGCTTGGAGGACCAGGTAATATCCCATTACATCTTCAGCAATAACTTGCCTATCCGCGTATTCACATTAGATACCGGACGAATCTTCCCTGAAACTTACAGTGTATTAAACAGTACCCGCGAACGATACAAAAAACAGATCGAAGTGTACTTTCCTTCAACGGAAAAAGTACAGGACCTGATCACCCAAAAAGGAGCAAGTAGTTTTTATGAATCGATCGACAACAGAAAGGAATGTTGTTTCATCCGGAAAGTGGAACCATTGAACAGAGCCTTGACAGGGGTTGAATGCTGGATTACCGGAATTAGAAGCGCACACTCCGAAAACAGGAGTCAATTACCCATAATCGACTTTGACGAACAAAGACAAATTCAAAAGGTAAACCCTTTGGCAAACTGGAGTCTAGAAGAAGTAAAAGCTGTAATTTCGCAATTCAATATTCCGTATAACATCCTCCACGACAGAGGTTATGTGAGTATTGGTTGTCAGCCTTGCACCCGTGCCATCCGAGAGGGAGAAGACTTTAGAGCCGGACGCTGGTGGTGGGAACAAAATGATAAAAAAGAGTGTGGTTTACATTCATGAAATGATACTAACAATATGGATTATTTAGATCAATTAGAGGCAGAAGCAATCTACATCTTACGGGAAGTAGCCGGTCAATTTGATCGTCCTGCCCTACTATTCAGTGGCGGCAAAGACAGTATATGTCTGGTTCACCTAGCACTGAAAGCATTCCGACCGGGAAAATTCCCCTTTCCTTTAGTTCATGTGGATACTGGTCATAACTTTGAGGAGACGCTGATTTTTCGTGATGAATTAGTGGCAAAATTGGGCGAACAACTCATCGTAAGAATGGTAGAAGACACGATTAAAGCGAAAAATCTTCAGGACGGCAGAGGTAAATTCCCAAGCAGAAATGGCCTACAAACCTATACCCTTCTCGATGTCATAGAAGAATTTGAATTCGACGCCTGTATTGGTGGTGCCAGACGTGATGAAGAGAAAGCACGCGCTAAGGAACGAATCTTTTCTGTTCGGGATGAATTTGGTCAGTGGGATCCAAAAAAACAACGTCCTGAGCTCTGGAGCATCTACAACGGAAAGATTGACAAAGGAGAAAATGTACGTGTCTTTCCGATCTCTAACTGGACGGAGCTAGATGTTTGGAATTACATAAAACGTGAGAACATCGCACTTCCTTCGATTTACTTTACTCATGAGCGAGAGTGTATTCTGACAGAACACGGACAATTGATGAACGTGAATGAATTCGTTACCATCGAACCCTCGGATGTTATCGTGAAACGCAATGTTCGATACCGAACCGTGGGTGACATGACCTGTACTGCAGCCGTTGAAAGCGAAGCGTATTCGGTGGATGACATCATCTCAGAAATAAAGGAAACAAAGATTTCCGAACGCGGCGCAACACGTATGGATGACCGTGTGAGCGAAGCTGCGATGGAAGACAGAAAGAAGGGGGGATATTTTTAATCAATTCTGAATTATTCATTCGGGATTCTGAAGTTACAAAATGGAATTACTAAGATTTTTTACCGCAGGAAACGTCGACGACGGAAAAAGCACATTGATTGGACGCTTGTTGTATGACAGTCGATCAATTTCAACAGATATCATTGAAACACTGACGCGCCAAAGCAAATCAACCGGTGCGGACACAGAGATCGATCTTGCTTTACTCACCGACGGTTTGCGTGCCGAACGCGAACAGGGCATTACGATCGATGTAGCTTACAAGTATTTCTCCACAGAGAAACGCAAGTTCATCATCGCAGATACACCAGGACATGCGCAATATACAAGAAATATGTTCACCGGAGCTTCCAATGCTGATCTGGCGATCATTTTGATAGATGCAAGAAATGGCATTACGGACCAAACGAAGCGTCACAGCATTATTTCCGGCATATTAGGTATTCCGCACATCCTGATCTGCATTAACAAAATGGATCTTGTTGATTACAAGCAAGAGGTATTTGAACAGATCAAGGCAGATTATCAGAAATTCTCGATGCAACTAGGGCTAAAAAAAGTTTCTTTCATTCCCGTGAGTGCATTAGCAGGCGACAATGTGGTACATGTCTCAGATAAACTAAATTGGTTTACGGGAGGATCCTTATTTGAGTTTTTGGACAACGTAGAGATCGCTCACGAAGAAGATGTACAAAACGCTCGTTTTCAGGTGCAATATGTGATTCGTCCTCAGACCGACGAGCTTCATGACTATCGTGGATATGCCGGCAGCATGTTGAGCGGAACCTTGAGAAAAGGAGATCAAGTTCAATTGCTCCCCTTAGAGGTTACCACGACCATTGAAAAGATCGAAAAACATGAACATGAAGTGGACGAAGCCCAGGCAGGAGAACCGGTGGTACTCCACTTGACAGAAGATTTTGATGTAAGTCGCGGAAGCAGCATTGTAAAAACGTCTGAGGTGCCAAATGTGGAGAACACTATTGAAGCGACCTTGTGTTGGATGGACAACAAACCGTTCCAGAGCGGACAAAAACTACTAATTCAGCAGAACAGTTTCCGATCAAAGGCCGTAATTAAACAAGTGGAAGCGACAATTGACATTCATTCCTTCGAAGACGGGCAAACAGATGGTACCATCATGCTTAACGAATTTTGTAAAGTAACCATCAAAACAGCAGAACCTATTAGCTACGACCCATACAAGAGAAATCGTAAAACGGGTGCATTTATTTTGATAAATGAGAATACGAACAATACTGTGGCTGCCGGAATCATTCACTAATCCAATAGAAGAAAGATTTTTTTAATCTTGTATTGCTATAAATATTTTTTCTTCTACCTTTGTAATCGCTTTTAACGAAAGCAACACACAATTTTTTTAAGTCTAACTGTTGTTAGAATCTGAAAAGAGAAAGAATTGGTTTGGTAGTTCAGTTGGTTAGAATACATGCCTGTCACGCATGGGGTCGCGGGTTCGAGTCCCGTCCAGACCGCAAAAAACCCTTGTAAGTCATTGATTTATAAGGGTTTTTTTATGGTGCGATTTAGACTATCAGCGCTAAAAATCAAAAGCTCAATCATTTTATACTGTCCCCGCGTTATATTCATTTGTTACGCTACGTACATCTTATGACATATTAATTTTAACTTCTACTATTCACAGCAATATGAAATCTTTTCTTTTCGAACTATCAGAGGCCGAGGTGCTCAAATTTGATCAATGGAAAGAGAACCTGCCGGAAATCGAAGAGGATGTTTTCGGCAAGGAATTCTGTTATGAATTCATCTTTTATCCTACGGGGTTGGGAATGATCAAACGAATCCGACGAATGGATGGCTTTGAAATCGACCTTACTGATTACACAAAATTCTGAATCAACTGCGAATTTTGCCCCTCAACCCCATTTTACCAAAAAACTTCCTATTTCCATGAGTTGCGTATGTAGTTGGTGGGCCTCTTTCATGCGGAATTCTCGTTGCAACCGTTTGCGTTCGTTCCAAAGCTCTTCGTATTCCATTTTCAAACCCTCAAGAAAGGAGTTTCGAATGGACATATAGGTTTTCTCTGTTTCATCGTGGTTGAATTCAGACAAAAGCTGTAATACGTGGTGTGTTTCTTCCAAGGACGAAGGAGCGAGCTTCAGCAAGCCAAGCTCCTTTAAAATCAGCTCTTTCAACCTTTCAAGCTGTTCCATCGTCCCACGCTCCTGATCGCGCAAATCGGCCGCTTTTTCGTACTGTTGTTGTTTGATGATAAGATTCTTTTCAAGTTGGATATGTACCAGTGCCAATTTCAGTTCCAAGATTTGCTTTTTTATTTGAAGGTGGTCCATCTTTTCAGTTATTATTTGAACCCATATACGCCGGATGCGGAACAGTCATCCATTTAGAAAAATCAACTCCGTAAAAATTGAAATAGGTCCCGGGAGCCTCTTTTTCGATGATATCAATCTTCTCGGTATTCTTGGGTAAAGCAGGAAAAATCAAGGTATAGGTATGTAACTCCCCTTTTCGCTTAAAATAATGCTTGAGTGGGGTTATGGGAATATTGATCGCTTGTATCAATCTGTATTTCATTCCTGAACCTACTGGCGAAATGTATGCATTTGCTTCCATCTGAATCCATCCGCCGTTGTAATAATGATCAGGTGCACGGTAGATAAAATCAATGCGCGTGCACTCATCGCTTGTCTCAATGCTCGCCAAACGCAACTGCAATCTATGATCCAGCGCACCGGGATTCCACAATTTCATTGTTTTCGAGGTTTTTGTTTCCCTTGTAACCTCGATGATTTTTTCAATTTTTACTTCCATGTGATTTAATTTTTTACAAACCTAAATTATCACTCCGTATTTGTTATACGGAATTAATTTTTTTTATATATTTGATAAAATTTTAGCTGAAAACCACTTTTATGCCTATCAACAAAAATGCCCTCGGCCGCTATAAAGTAATCGATATGCTCCTGCGAAATACGATGCGTCCCTACCCTTCCATGGATGACATCCTCGAAGCTTGTCGTGAAAAGTTGGGGATCGACCCATCAGTGGAAACGATTCAGAAAGACATAAACCGAATGAAGATGGATCCTCCCGACGGTTTCAGTGCGCCAATTGAATACAACCGTTACCACAAGGGATATGAATACCTCGACCCGAACTATTCAATTTCAGGAATTCCGCTCAGCGAAAACGACATCGATGCGATCAAGGAATCCATCGACCTCATCCGCAATATTGGCGGTAGCCGTATGAGTCAGAAGTTCAACAGTGCCATGGAGAAGATTCTGACAACGGTCCTGGAGGAGTTTCCACAAGGAGACTTCAACCGACAGATACTGCATACCATGTCTCCCCCACACTCGAGGGGATTTGAACATTTCGATCTGTTCTATCGAGCCTGTCGAGAGAAAAGACCTGTATCCTTCGTGCATTATTCATATAGAAAACGAACATTCAGTCCAATAACGATACACCCATGCATGATCAAGGAGTTCGATAACAAATGGTACATCACAGGATATTCTGAAAAACACAAAACCTTGCGCACTTTTGGACTGGATCGGGTTCTTGATCCATTCATATTAAAAAAACCTTTCATTTCGCCTGATCCTAAAGCTCTGGATGTTTACATGCATGATTATTACGGAGTTTATCCCATCCCTGATCAAAAGAAACAGAAGATTACAATTGAGGTCAGTGCTTTAGTCACAGAATATTTCCAGGCCTATCCGATACATGAAAGTCAGAAGATCAAAAAAGATCCGGATGGTTATTCATTGATCACATTTCAGCTGATTCCGACAATCGAACTGACGAGACTGTTCCTATCCTACGGACACCATGTTCAGGTGGTTGAACCCGAATGGCTTATTCGTTACACTAAAAAACTAAAATAACATGTCAGACAGAGATGAAACCCTAATTTTTGAGCTTCCCACTGCGGAATCTTCTCAAGTAAATCCTAGCATGTTGCGCATTGTGCTTTCGGAAGATTTTACACGAATTGATTTTGGATATACGACACCGTGGTACTATGAAAAAGGAGGTTGGATAAAGATCTCACCCAAAACATATTTACAGGTGGAAGGTTCAAAAGAAAAGTTTATTCTGAAAGAGGCTGTTGGGATTGAAATTGCACCAAAAAGGATAAATTTTGAATCTATAGAGGACTGGCAGTTTTTCACCCTTTATTTTGACCCAATTCCCAAAAAGAACTGTAGGTTAAACATGATCGAAGAAGAAGATCCAACACCGGACGACTTCAATTTTTACGGGATAGAGCTAAGAATGGATAAGGGCTTAACCGTTCTGAAGTAAGCTATTTTGAGAAAATCTTTGAGCGCACATACCATACGGTCTGTGTATTTTTTTTTGTAAAAAAATTACACACATGAATAGTGAACTGAACAACGAAATTTTTCAAAATCTCTTGGAAGAAGCGGATGAATACGAGCTTATCTGTGCATCCATCTATTACGTACCTGTTGAAATACAACAACAAAGTCTGCTCCGAAACGCGGAATATCTGCATGAGTTTCTGTTTGACAACTATCCCCAAGGTTCTTTCACAGAAACCACCGACTCTTCTTTGATCGAGACTGAAAACACCTTATTCCTAACCTCTCTAAGCAGGGAACAGAAGACAGAGCTTTACAAGGCATTTATGTCACCCTATGCAATCATCGAGGATCTTCTAGGACTCAGCAAAGATGAACGAGAAGAGTTACTCACTGAGCTGGGCATTACTATCTAAAAACAAAAATGCCCCTTGAAGGGGCAAATCATTTTCTTTGGCGGAGAGAGAGGGATTCGAACCCCCGGAACCTCTCGGTTCAACGGTTTTCAAGACCGCCGCAATCGACCACTCTGCCATCTCTCCGGGGCAAAATTAAGAATAGTTTGATAACTGACAAGTCAGCCATCAAAAAAACATCATGTTTTTGAGTGTAATCAGTTCTTGGGACCGATCTTGATGGTGAAATTGGACTGTAGGAGGCTGGCTCCGGGATCTTTAGAGTATCGAAGGTCTTTTGTTGTTGTTCTTTTTGCATCATTTATTGCTTCGACTACTGTTCCATTCTCATCTACGAGCAGCTTTAAACAGATTGTAACATGTTCAGCAGATTGAATTTTGCTCAGATCTGGTTCTTTCATGCGCACTCTTCCTCCCATTCTGGAGGTAGCATTCTGGAAATTCTCCAACTCATTTTGCTTTTGCTCCAGTTTTTTGGTTCTTGCTGATAAGCTATCCGACAATGATTTGACTTGCGATTGTAATTCAACTATCTGTTTGTCCCGAATGGAAAGAATACTGTCGCAGGTTGCTTTTTCTCGTGCATTTTTTTGAATGGATTCATTGAGTTGCGCTTTTAGTTCTTTTTTGGATTGCGCATAACCACTTGAAAAAAGAGTGATTAAAATAGTAGCAAAGGCGAGCATAAGTAGTCTGAACATGCGATATAAATTAGTTCTCGTGAAACTAATTAAAATTCCTTAATAAGCTATTGTTCGTATAAATTCAATTACTGTCTAGAGTACGTTTGTCAAATAAACAAAGGCCACCCCGTTCGGGGCAGCCTTTAGTGCAACATTAAATTTAACCTTTTTATTATCGAACAATCAATGTTTCATTATGCTGTGTACCATTCGCTTTTCTGAATTTCACAGTGTAATTTCCAATACCCAATTGTGTTCCCTCCATGGCATTCATCGTTTGAACAAGTGTACCAAACTGATTGTATATTTCAACCACATCCGTAGCGTCTGCATTTCTGAAGTTTACTGTACCGTTGCTAGGGTTTGGATAAACTACAGGAAACTCGTTTTCACCAGCGGTCGTCATTCCCAACATGCCTGGATTGAAGAATAATGGCAATTTCTGTGTTACTGTAAATGTCTTCGTGTTTTGACAACCAGCAGCAGTTGTGATTGTAACGGTATACGTTCCGGCAGAAAGACCATTCTGATTCAACTGACCTTGCTCTAATCCAGATCCGTTTAAAGTAGTCCACTCCACTGTATATTCTGATGTAAGTCCACTTACTGTAAGATCTATGGAACCATTCTGACCACCGTATGCAGTAACTTTCGTTACCGAACCTTCAATTGTAAGAGCCTCAGGCTGGGTAAGTACAAAATTCTGAGTTACAGAATTCCCATTAGCATCAGACACAATTAAAATGTATTCGCCTGCAGAAAGACCGTAGACATTCGCAAGATTATCACGAGTTGACCAGAAATAATTATATGGTCCAGTGCCACCTGTTGCGCTTACAGAAATTGAACCGTTGAATTCACCATAACAGGTTGGATTGGTAACTTCAGATTGAAGAGTGATGCCTTGTGCGAAAAGACCTGTTGTCATTACTGTGGCAAGGATCGCTGAGAAGATGTTTTTTGTTTTCATGACTTTAAGTTTTATATTTTAAATATTGGTTTCGTTTTGATTTCTGAAACAAAGTAACGGCACGAACACCCCTCATTCCAACAAAACCTTTAAAACGGAATGCAAAATCAATACTAGTGTGTAATTGGACCTACGTAGTTTCGCGGATGCATGTACTTAGAACGATATAGTTTAAGTCGAATGATCAAGAATTCGAAATGCAATTTAAATGGGTAATTGTCCCGCTCAGGCTCCAAATTCAACGCTTCACACAATTCGAAAGAATTATTCTCTGCTTTTCGTACTTTTACAAAACTTCACATCGCCATGAGACAGTTACTCCTTTTTCTTTGTATAACTATATCCGTCTGCAGTATTGGACAGGAGCAAAGATTGCGTGCGTACATAGATACCAAACAATTTTATGCACCCGGCGCAGGTAATTATCTGGAAGTATATTTTCAATTTGTCGGTTACTCTTTGAAATATCAAGGTGTGGAAAATGGGCTACAATCTGAAGTAACGGTTAGTCTAAACGTATTGAAGAACGATAGTATAATTCGTTCAGATGCATATCTTTTACAGAGTCCTGTGATGCAAGACAGCATTGTCGATGATTTTTACGATCTAAGACGTTTCGCTCTGGAACCGGGAAAATATGTATTAAGTGTTTCAATGCAAGACCACCTTGCGCAAGGAAAGGAAATTGCAGCATTACAGCCGATTGTAATTGAGGACCTCGGGAAAGGTGTTTCTTTTTCGGACATTGAAGTCATCGAATATGGCAAAAAAGGAGGTGAAGGATCTCCGTTCTATAGATCGGGTTATTACATGCTTCCTAGACTGTCCACATTTTTTCCTGAACAGTTAAGTTCGCTACCGGTTTATTTCGAATTGTATCATACCAACACTTTAAAAGATACGGTGTGTGCATTGAAACAAACAGTTGTGGACGTCGCCACCGGAAGTGAATTAAGCAACCTGACGATTTTCACAAAGATCAATACAGATGAAGTAATTCCGGTTATACGAAACGTGGACATTTCAGAAGTTCCAACTGGCAAATACGCACTCACCTACACTCTTCTTTCAAGATCTATGGAGGAATTGTGCAGTCAAAGCTATCTCTTCGAACGCACCAATGACATTGAGGTAGCGTGGAATCCTGACAACATAGTTCTCAATCCGAATTTTCAGGCATCGATCACCGACGACAGTACCTCCTACTTTCTGGAAAGCTTAATCCCAATTAGTAATCCGGCTGAAGTAAGGAATATAATCAGCACGCTCAAAAAACGCGACAAAGATGCCGAACGGAAACATATTCAGGCATTCTGGAGTCAAACTGCGCCCACCAATACCTATGATAAATGGATGCAGTACAAAGGGCAGGTTCAACTTGTGGAAAAATTATATTCAAACAACTTTCAGGAAGGTTTTGAAACTGACCGCGGAAGAGTCTACCTGCAATATGGTGCTCCAACGACAATTGTTTCGAAAGAAACATCCCCAACTGAATATCCATATGAGATTTGGCAATACAACAAGATCGGGAAGTTTAGCAACAAACGCTTTGTCTTCTACAACCCGGATTTAGTCAACAACGCATACAGGTTATTACATTCTGATATGATCGGTGAGCTAAAGAACCCTTCCTGGCCCCTAACCTTGTCGAAGCGCAATACGAACAACGGCACAGTAGACGATCCCAACTCTAATACAATGGATCATTGGGGAGGAAACAGCAACGACCTTTTCAGACAGTATTAACCGTACCGGAGCACATTGAACACACTGAGCATTGTTATTCTAAATTGGAACGGAAAACATTTTCTGGAGAAATTTCTCCCATCCGTAGTACAGTATTCCGGTAACGCAGAAATAATAGTTGCAGACAATGCCTCAACGGATGATTCAGTCGCTTTTGTTCGTTCGCACTACCCCGACATTCGAATAGTTCAAAATTCCAGCAATGGTGGTTTTGCTCAAGGATACAACGACGCATTGAGTCAAATCCAGAGTGAATTTTATGTACTACTCAACAGTGACATTGAAGTTACGGAGGGATGGCTCATTCCGTTAATTGAAGCCATGAAAGACCCGAGCGTTGCCGGTTGTCAGCCAAAAGTTCTTGCATACAACGAACGTGACAGCTTTGAGCATGCAGGCGCATCAGGTGGGTTTCTTGACGAAAATTACTTTCCATTTTGCAGAGGACGAATTTTTGATCAATTCGAAAAGGATCTCGGTCAGTATGATGGAACAATGGAAGTTTTCTGGGCTACCGGTGCCGCACTCGTAATTAGAGCTGAGCTCTTTCACGAAGCTGGAGGTTTTGATACTGCATTTTTCGCACACATGGAGGAAATAGATCTTTGTTGGCGGATCAAAAAAAGAGGGTATCGCTTTCTCGCTGTTCCGAATTCAGTGATCTATCATGTTGGCGGTGGCACCCTACCCTACCTTTCTCCGAAAAAATCATATCTCAATTTCCGAAATAGTTTGTTTATGTTGGTGAAAAATCATGAAGGAATGCTTTTTCCAAAACTTTTCATACGGATGGTACTCGACGGAATTGCCGGGATCCGTTTTCTTATTCGTGGGGAATGGAAACAACTTCAAAGTGTATTTAAAGCGCACCTAGATTTTTACCAACGACTGAACACCTTGCTCAGACAAAGGAAAGAATTGAAACCATTGAACGAAACTTTCAACGCTACTGGTCTGTACCGTGGCAACATCCTTTGGTCCCGCTATGTAAAAGGCATAACAAAGTTTAGCGAGCTGAATCAACGTCTTTTTTCAAAGTAATCCAGGGCAATCGAATATCCTTTCAGCCCAAATCCAAAAATACATCCCTCACATACCGGCGATAACAAAGATTCATGTCTAAAAGATTCCCTTGCGGAAATATTTGAAATATGCACCTCCACTACTGGAACAGTAATAGCATCAATGCAATCCCTCAGAGCCACTGAGGTGTGGGTGTATCCTCCAGCATTCAGCACTATTCCGTCATGTGTACTGGATTGAAGACAGTTAATCAACTCGCCTTCCACATTGGACTGGAAATAAGATAAATCTGAGGTATGCTGCAATTTCAACTCCTCAAGATAGGCTTCGAACGAACGATTCCCATATATTTGTGGGTCTCTGCTTCCGAGAAGATTAAGATTCGGACCGTTGACGATAAGGATTTTCATTGAGAGATGTCTACTTGGGACCGCTATATTAAGGATTTTGTTTCTTTTCTGAAAATTGAGAAGGGATTATCGGAAAATTCGATTTTAGCCTATCAGAATGATGTTGTTAAGCTCAAAGAATTTGCTGAAAGCAATTCGACTGAAGCTACTGCACTATCCTATGCACAGCTAAAGGAATTTGTAGCAACCTTATACGATCTTGGTCTGAGTGCACGGACACAGGCGCGGATCATAAGCGGAATCAAACAATTTTTCTTGTTCCTACTGATTGAAGACCTAATCAAGGATGACCCCAGTGAGCTGCTCGAAATGCCTAAGCTGGGAAGGAAATTGCCTGAGGTGCTAACAATTGAGGAGATAGATCAACTCATTTCCGCCATTGACATGAGTAAAGTTGAAGGGCACAGAAACAGAGCCATTTTAGAAACCTTATACAGCTGTGGCTTGCGGGTTTCCGAATTGGTAAATCTTCGATTTTCTGACTTGTATTTTGAAGAAGGATTCATCCGCGTAATAGGAAAAGGGAACAAGGAACGACTGGTACCGGTGAGCAAAAGTGTTGAGAAAGAGATCGGGTTGTACAACGATCATATCCGGAGACATCAGAACATCCAGCCCGGAAACGAGAACATCGTATTTTTAAACCGAAGGGGCGCTCAACTTACACGAGTGATGATCTTTACCATTATAAAAGATCTTTCGGCGACTATTGGACTAAAGAAAGTTATTTCTCCGCATACTTTCAGGCACTCATTCGCAACGCACATGATTGAAGGAGGAGCAAACCTGCGCGCAGTACAGGACATGCTAGGTCATGAATCTATAACAACGACGGAGATCTACACGCATCTCGATCAACGATTCCTCAGAGACGCCATCATCACTTTTCATCCAAGAAACAACGGTAACTAGATTCAAGCTGGAATTCTTGGATTGACCAGCCTAAAAAACAATGGTGGAATTAGCGAAAGTATCATCATTCCCGGATAGCCCGTTGGCATCATAGGTGAATCCTGGTGTGATTCCAGCACCTGATAAGGGCGATCTGCTTTAAAATGGTGATCTGAGTGACGCGTCAATTCAAAGAGAACTACGCGACCAAGAATATTATTAGCGTTCCAGGAATGCATGCGTTTAACAGCTTCATACGTGCCATTCTCCCTTTGTTTTCGCATTAAGCCATAATGCTCGATGTAATTTACCGTTTCGAGCAACAGAATTCCAATCCCTGCAACAATCAAGAAATTAAGCAATGCCTGCACCCCCATAAAAGAATAGATCGCCGCACAATAAATAACCTGTACCAATGTGTAAACCACCATTAAATTTGAGAGTCCCAGTCGACTTTTTTTCATGATTCCCATACGAACCCACTCAATCTTCCATGCTTGAAAATAACTGCCAAAATGTGAACGAAACCAAAAAACATAGATCGGTTCATTTCTTCTTGCTGTTGCCGGATCCGCGGGCGTACCAACATTGGTGTGGTGTCCGCGGTTGTGGTATGGTAAAAAATGGTTTTCCAAAGAAGAGAGAAGCAGCAGCTCCCCTATTAGTCGTTCCAATCGATTTGAGCGATGTCCTAGCTCATGTCCCACATTTATCCCAACGATTCCGCACATCATTCCCATGGAGACTATCGCTCCGGTACTTTCTGCCGAACTCTGAAAATCCTCACTGAGAAACCAAAACAAAAAACCATATTGTAAAGGCAACATACTGTACAAAAGCCAACTGTAAAAAGGATCATTCTCTGCAGACTCCCGCATTTGTCCTTCCAGGTTTGACTCATCAACTTTCATTATCAGCTCGAGAAGAGGTACACAAATGAAAAAAGTTACAACTGGCAGAAATGTCCACCACCCTTTGAAATAAAAACCTATTCCGACAGTTAGCGGCAACAGAAAAATCGTGAGGTATTTTAACTTTCCAATATGCATATAAGCTCATTTAAGGCATTGACTACAATACTTTACCATACAGGTCATAATGATCAGCTGAAGTAATCTTAACAGGGGCAAAATCACCCAAACGCACAAATCCTTCCGATTTCTTGACCAGAACTTCATTGTCTACCTCGGGAGAATCAAATTCGGTACGTCCAATAAAATAATCGCCTTCTACTCTATCAAACAAGACTTTATACGTGTTGCCAACCTTCAGCTGATTTAGCTCATGACTGATCCCGGATTGCAATTCCATGATGAGGTCTGCCCTCTTCTTTTTGATCTTTGCCGAAACATCATCCTTCTGGAGATACGCGTGAGTGTTCTCCTCATGTGAATAGGTAAAGATTCCCAAACGATCAAAACGACTTCGTTCAACCCAGTCGTACATTTCCTGAAAATCAGCCTCTTTTTCCCCAGGATAACCTGCAATTAAGGTAGTTCGCAAAGCTATGCCCGGCACCTTCTCTCGGATAGTAGCAATTAATTCCTCTGTTTTCTCACGGGTAATTCCCCTTCGCATGGCCTGCAATATCTTTGTTGAACCATGTTGCAAGGGCATATCCAGGTAGTTACAAATATTCTCACGTTCTCGCATTACATCCAACACGTCCATAGGAAATCCTGCCGGAAAAGCATAATGTAATCGAATCCATTCAATTCCTTCCACGTCCGACAGTCGCTTCAACAATTCAGACAATGCTCGTTTCTTGTACAAGTCCAATCCATAATATGTCAAATCCTGCGCAATAAGCATCAGCTCTTTTACACCCTTTGCTGCTAATCCTTTTGCTTGAACAACCAAATCTTCTATTGGGGTTGAGATGTTCTTACCTCTCATGAGTGGAATCGCACAAAATGAACATGGTCGATCACACCCTTCAGCAATTTTAAAATATGCGTAATGATTGGGTGTAGTCAGCAGTCTTTCGCCTACAAGCTCATGCTTATAATCCGCTTTTAGAGTTTTGAGCAAACGTGGCAGTTCGCGCGTACCAAAAAACGCATCTACTTCAGGGATTTCCTTTTCCAAGTCGTCCTTATACCGCTCTGACAAGCAACCTGTTACATAAACCTTTTCAACCAAGCCCTCGGCCTTCGCCTCCGCATAGCGGATAATCGTATCTATAGACTCTTGTTTGGCATTGTCAATAAATCCGCAAGTATTAATGATTACAATCTCTGAATCATCCTGGGTGGATTCATGCTCGACATCAAATTGATTCGCCTTCAATTGTGCCATCATCACTTCTGAATCAAATAAGTTTTTGGAACAACCAAGCGTTACCACGTTGACTTTATTTTTCTTCAGCGTTTTCGTTTTCATAAATACAAAAATAAGCAATCTAACTCCCAACACAATTCTTAGTAGAACTATGTTTGTATATTTAAACTCAAATTAGATGCTATGCGTTTATTGATTGTAGTAACCGTTCTGTGTTTGTCTTTTATCTTAGGGTGTGCCCGAAAGAACAATGCCTCAGAAACAGACCAAGATAAGTTGGAAAATATCGTTTTAAATGCAGTCCTTGGTGACCATACTGAAAAAGGAGATGCTATCACCATTCGTGAAGTCAAACTCACAGGCAATGTACTTGTACTTTCTGTAACCTATTCCGGCGGATGCGATAAACATGTCTTTTCTTTGGTTGGTTCAACAAACATTTCGAAATCATTGCCTCCAAGAAGAGCCATAAGTTTGATCCACAAAGCACAGGGTGACCAGTGTAAAAAAGCTGTGATGGAGGATGTACGATTTGACATCAGCGAGCTAGCCTACAAAAAAGAGGATGGCAGCAAAATTTGGCTGGACCTGGATGGCTGGAAAGAAGGAATTGATTACACATATACTTCAAAATAACATGAAAATCGGTGTTTTAATCTCAGGCTGCGGTGTGTATGACGGTGCTGAAATTCAGGAAGTCGTTTTAACACTTCTTTCAATAGAAGAGCTCGGTGCAGAAGCGGTTTGCATTTCTCTGAACGAACAACAACATCATGTCATTAATCACATTACAGGTGAGGAAATGTCAGAGAGCAGAAACATGCTCATTGAGGCTGCCAGAATTTGTCGCGGTAAAATTGTAGAAATTGGGGACATAGCTCCTTCTGAAATTGACGGGCTGGTCATACCAGGTGGTTTCGGAAGTGCTAAAAATTTCACTGATTGGGCATTTAAAGGTTCTGAAGGTGAGATCAATCCGAAAGTAAAGTTGTTATTGGTCAATCTTGTAAATATAGGTAAACCTATTGCAGCGCTTTGTGTCAGTCCGATCGTAGTTGCGAAAGCTTTTGAAGGTTCTGCGATTCATGCTTCCCTTACCATAGGTTCTGATCAGGAAGCATCTCCCTACGATATCAAGGATTTTAGCTCAGGTCTCGAACAAACAGGAGCGAAAACTGCTATGAAAACTATTCGAGAAATTCAAATTGACAAAGAAAATAAAATCATTACAGCTCCATGCTACATGATGGATGCAACAATTCTTGATGTCAGAAAGAACATTCGATCGGCCATAGAGGCGCTCAGAGATTTGCTTTAAGATTCCTTTTCTTGTTAACAAAGTAGCAATGTTTGTGGGTAATTATTACCCATAACTAAGGTTGCATTTCTTTCAATAACCTAATTTTGCAGCTGAAACCGAAGCAGAGGCTTCTAAAAACAACGTATGAATATCTTTGGAAAACATGGCAAGCACGCCGATCTGAAAGAGTCAATCGGACTAACTAACCTTGGTGATCAATTCTGGAACTTCTCTCCTGCCGAACTGGTAGAAGATACTGTAATCAATGGACAAGGCGTATTGACTGATACAGGTGCTATCGCTATTGAAACAGGAGAATTTACCGGTCGATCACCTAAAGACCGTTTTGTCGTTTTCGATGAGAACACAGAAAATTCGGTGTGGTGGGGCGATGTAAATATAAAGTTTAGTAGCTCTCAATTTGATGCTCTGTACAACCGCATGAAAGCATATTTGAACGGGCGAGACGTGTATGTTCGTGATGCTTACGCTTGCGCAGATCCTCAGTTTAGAATGAATATACGAGTAGTAACCGAGTTCCCATGGTCGAACATGTTCGCTTACAACATGTTCCTGCGACCTGAGGAAAATGAGCTTGAGAATTTTCTACCTGACTGGCACATAGTATGTGCTCCTGGTTTCAAGGCAGATCCGGAAATCGATGGAACTAGACAGCACAACTTTGCTGTATTGAATTTTACCCGTAAAATGATCATCATCGGGGGAACAGGATACACAGGAGAGATCAAGAAAGGGATTTTTTCTGTTCTCAATTATGTTCTTCCCCATGAAAAGAATGTGCTATCCATGCATTGTTCTGCTAATATTGGGAATGAGGAAAATGATACTGCGATTTTCTTCGGGTTATCAGGAACTGGAAAGACTACCTTATCTTCAGACCCGAACAGAAGATTAATCGGTGATGATGAACATGGTTGGGCAGACAATTCAGTGTTCAATTTCGAAGGCGGATGTTATGCCAAAACGATTGACCTCACAAGAGAAAAAGAACCTCAGATTTACGATGCGATCAAATTTGGAGCAATCCTGGAAAACATTGGATTCCATGATGGAACATCGACTCCAGACTATAACGATGGATCCATTACTGAAAATACACGTGTTTCCTATCCGATTCATCACATTGATAACATCGCTGTGCCATCCATTGGGGCTTCACCAAAAAACATCTTTTTCCTGACAGCTGATGCCTTCGGTGTGTTACCTCCAATTTCTAAATTGACCAAGGAACAAGCGATGTACCACTTCATGTCGGGATATACGGCTAAAGTAGCAGGAACAGAGGTTGGCATCACTGAACCAACCACGACCTTCTCAGCTTGCTTCGGCGCTGCGTTCCTGCCCTTACACCCGGCAAAATATGCTAAATTACTAGGAGAGAAAATCGATGGCAAGAACATCAATGTATGGTTGATTAATACAGGTTGGACCGGCGGTTCGTATGGTGTTGGAAGCAGAATGAAATTATCTTACACCCGATCAATGATCACTGCTGCCCTTACCGGAAAACTGGACAATGTGACTTATGATACTTTGCCTATTTTCGAATTAGCGATGCCTAAAACATGTGAAGGTGTACCGAGTGAAATTCTGAATCCGAGAGAAACATGGGCAGACAAAATTGCTTATGATGAAACAGCTAATAACCTCGCAGGTAAGTTTGTTAAAAACTTTGAGAAATTTGCTTCAGAAACAAGTGCCGAAATTTTGAATGCTGCTCCGAAAGTTCTGATAAAGTAACCATAGATTAAAAAGCGGTCACAGTACGTCACAGTGCCGCTTTTTTTTATTTATTTCTGCGTTTGATCCACCAGTCCTTTCGTATGAAAAAGATAATCATGGAAATGGCAATGATGATCATTAGAATCCATATCGCAGGATAACCATAGGGTTTTTTGAGCTCGGGCATGTATTCAAAATTCATCCCGTAGATACCAACGATGAAAGTTAGTGGTATAAAAATCGAACTTACTACCGTTAGTACTCGCATAATTTCATTCATACGCTGCCCCTGAGCCGCATAATACAGGTTAGACATTCCCTCTAAGATTTGTTTGTCTGCATCAATTTCTTCGAGTACCGAGAGACAATTTTCTTTGAGATCAGCGAAATAATGATGGTTTTCGTCATCAAGATAGGCATTGCTTAATTTTTCTAATTGAGAGGTAACATCTCTCATTGGAACAACGATCTTGCGCAATTCAACAAGCTTCCTATTCTCCTCCTCTATCATACGCAAGGTATTGGGATGCGCATGATGAATCAATTTACTTTCGAGAATCTGTAGTGAATCACTGATACTTTCCAATACTTCGAAATAGTTGTCAATGATGGCTTCGAGCATACGGAAAAGCAGGAAATCGGGGCCTTTAAATCTAATCTTTCCGCGTTTTTTCTCGATTCTATCCCGAACATCCGTGAAGTGATCAGAAGACCTAACCTGAAAAGAGATTAAAAAATTCTTCCCAAGTACAAAACTAATCTGATCCATAACTAAAGAAGTATTAACACCAGGCAAAACAGACCGTACAGAGAAAAAGACATAATTGGGATATTCTTCAACCTTCGGCCGGCGTTTCTCTTCATAAATATCCTCAACTGATAAAAGATCTATCTTCAAATGTTCGCACAAACGCTGAATGCTTTTTTTATCTTCGAGACTATGGAAGTTTAACCAGGAAACAAAATCCTCGTCAAGTGTTGCCTGAACAAACTCCTCGGCAAAAAAAGCAGGGGTCTCTTTTGTTATCAAAAAAAAATCGGGGTCGTATTTATAGAGCTGACAATTCTTGATTTCTTCCATTCTGATTGATTTTCCTATTAAAGTTCTCTCATCAAATATCGGTATAGTTCAACCATACACATAATATCTGCCTTAAATACAAGTTCATTTGGCGTATGCACATGATCTTCAGGCGCACCGATAAAACACCAGTCTATGGGAAAATCACTGCGTTGCAACATGCTTCCATCACTTCCTCCGGAAGATTCTACCTCCAATTGAAACGGAATTCCCGACAATCTGGCAAGAGAAAGAATACGATTCAGGTAACTTCTTCTTGGCAAGCTACTGTCGCGCATGGAAATTGCAACACCTGCACCATGAACTACTCCGTGTGTCACCCAGGTTATGTCTGAAATGAGAGACTGTCTGAGGCCATAATTTTGATATAGAAAGGACGCACAAAAACCAACTGAATTTCCGCCGTGTTCCTCATAGGTTGAAAAAACAATCGCCCCTTCTTGAAGAGTTTCGGCAACTTTCAAAGCACTCCAAACACCCAAGCGGTTATCGAGATAAGGGGACTGAACATATGTATCTGTTTCTCTGAAATCGGGTTTGAAGGTTAGAATAGTGCCGCGATCTATTTCCCGTTCAAATACATATTTTAATGAGCGAGTGCCATCCTCATCTTCAAGAAGCATTAGTTCAGCTTCAATTTCTCCCTCACTATCCGAACCCACCAAAACAGTACCATCTATTAATTGAGGTCCGCCAATTTTTATGAGTTCACGGTCATACCCAACACTAAAACCAATAGTATCCATGTGCGCATATATAGCTGTTCGCGGATTTCCAAAAACCAATATTAGACAATCCTGAAGTTCGGACCCTTTAAAAATTTTTGGCTGAACCTTCCAGGAACTCTGTCTTTCAAGCACATACTCATGAATAAAACTTACAATATTCGATTCATCACTGGATGCACCTCTGATTTCTATTAATTTTTTCAATAATTCCATTAGACGAATCCTTTATCTTCTAGTTTAACTACATGATGTTGCGTGGCGAACTTAAGAAATTCATCCCATAAATCAAGTGGCACTGAGACATACAAATTGTATCCGGTGAGTGCGTCTTGCTCAAGAATAGCCAATCTAAATCGTTTCAATTGTTGCATAAATACCGAATAATTCGAATGATTCAGCTCGATATACACCTGTTTTTTCAATTCCCGCTCCTCAATACTTGACTCACGAAGAGCGAACTGAGCTGCAATTCGATAGGCAGACATCAATCCACCGACTCCCAATTTCGTTCCTCCGTAATATCGCACAACCGCCACTAAAACATTGGTGAGATCAAACGACTGAATCTGACCCAGAATGGGCATCCCGGCAGAATTGGCCGGTTCACCATCATCATTTGTTCGAAAACGATCTTTGTTCCAGCCCAAACGATACGCGTAACACACATGAGTTGCCTGTGAGTGTTGTTTTCTCAAACTTTCCAGTAATTCTCGTGCTTCATCTTCTGAAATGCAGGGAAAGGCATACCCAATAAATTTGGATCCCTTTTCTTTCATTTGTCCGGACGAAGAAGAGGACAGCGTTTTATAGTGGAGCGGACCAGCCAAAGGTTTAATCAATTAATTTGTAGTTTTACGACAATTGATCTGAAAATTGAAAACGCTCATTTTACTTACAATGTTACTGATTATTTCTTCTTGTTCGAAGAAAGAAAATCCGATTGATCCGTGTTCAAATGGGTTTGTAGATGCAGGCGAGACTGGAGTAGATTGTGGTGGAAATTGCTCTCCTTGCATCGTCTATAATCCACCCTCAATGTATATGGAGCTAAACGGTTTACCTTTAAGCATGTCGCAAAAGAGCATCTCGCTTTCAGCTGGTAATTACATTTTGACCGCATCGAATGACTCCTTGACGTTTAAGTTTAATCTTGGAAGCTCGCTTTCTATCGGGACATTTCCAATGAATACGAGCGGCACACTCGCACTTAAGAACGGTGCCTATTATCTAGTTTCTTCCGAAGGAACAAATTCTATTTCGAGTCTTGATACTGTCTCAAAAATAGTCCATGGATTTTTACAGGTGAATATTTCACGTTCCGGCTTTACAGACACTTTAAAGATCCGAAATTGTCAGTTTGATTATATCCCATATCCATGAGAAAAATCCTCTTTAGTTTGCTATTAATTACTTACTCCTGCGCTCCAACACGCTTTGTTAAGCCTCTGGAGAAGAATCAACATGCCGTAACAGCATCTTTTGGCGGTGCTTTAACCAAAGTGCCGGGCGTGGCTGTAATTCCAATTCCAAATACCTCTTTAGGGTATGGATATGGGGTCACCAACACAACAACACTTTATGGAAGTTGGTATTCCACTGCAGCTATATTCGGCGTATTCCAAATGGATGCCGGAATTACACAATTGGTTTGGAAGGATACAACGAAGCATATGGGGGTGACTGTCAGTCCGGGAATTAATTTTATGGTAGATGTATTCGAAAAGAATGCACGAACCTGGCCTCAACTTGATGCGAACTACTATTTTGACTACCATTTAAGTCAAGCAAAGAAAAGAAATGGACGGGATCAAAGTAGAACGAACACCCTTTATCTTGGAATGTCGAACTGGATAGAACTTCAAAGTACAAGAGCACATGAAGTCGATCAGGCAAATAGAATCATTTTCAGCCCTCAAATCGGGCATATTTTTGAACGAAACAAATGGAGCTTTTCGACTGAGCTAAAGTTTCTTGCACCCTACACCAGGAATACGGAAATTGTGGTAGATTATTTCAGTGCATTTAAAGGTCGAGGAGCACTTGGTTTTTATATGGGGTTAAGTTATAAATTTTAAGTCATGAGATTACTTATATTTCTTTCAGCGTTAGTGCTTTTGATTTCTGCTTGTCGTAAAAGACTTGATAATTTTTTGTTCAGCAATGACAACAGCATCTCCGAGTATAAATTGGATAATTACACCGGTCGAACCACCCTGGAGGTAGGTGCTTCTTACGCCATAGATCCCGCTTTGATCCATAAATTCATGATTCCCATTGATTTTCAGGGAGAGACTATTCAGATAGCTGCCATTTATGTTGGGGATACTACTCAAATTGCCTCAGACACGGTCATTATGTATTGCCATGGCACGGCTGATCATATGGATTTTTATTGGCCAAGACAGAAACTATATGCGAATCTCGGAGCAAAAAACCGTTTTGGTGTTCTTATGATCGATTATCCCGGATATGGTCTTTCAGAAGGTAAACCCACAGAGGAAAACATGTATGCATCGGTTGATGCTGGTTTGACCTGGCTAAAGAATAAAGGTCTGACCAAAGAGCGTCTTGTGCTTTTCGGCTTCTCACTTGGCACCGCGCCTACCTGTCAGGTCGCAGGGAATGAGAATGATTTTTCACTTGCACCGGGAAAGTTTATCCTCGAGGCCCCTTTCGCATCTGCAGAAGTAATGGTTCAAGACGCCGCTCTTCTTGCAATGCCTTCGAGCTATTTTGTAAACATTAAGATCGACAATGCGGAGGAAATCAAGAAAGCAACGGCACCTTTTCTCTGGATTCATGGTGAATCAGATTCTTATTTAAGCATACACACCCATGGGGAAGTGGTTTTTAACAATTATCCGAATAGCACTAAAACAGCGCTCAGAGTTCCCGGAGGAGAGCACGAGGATACTCCATTTGTAATGGGTTATGAAAATTACCTGACAGCCCTTCTGAATTTTATTACCCAGTAGTTCGTGTGAAAAGACATAAAAAAAGCCATCTCGAAGATGGCTCAATACTTATTGAATCGTAAGTTTTTTCTCTAAGTCCTCGATATAACCTCTGAATTGTTTATCCGTCTCAGTCAAGTTAACCACCGTGCGACATGCGTGAAGAACAGTAGCATGGTCTTTCCCGCCACAATGTGCACCGATGTTCGCCAAAGAGGATTTTGTCATCTTTTTGGAGAAGAACATGGATATTTGACGCGCTTGTACGACTTCACGTTTACGTGTTTTAGACTTCAACATTTCCATTGGTAAATCAAAGTAATCACAGACCACTTTTTGAATGTACTCGATAGAAACCTCACGTGCAGTATTCTTCACGAACTTATCCACCATTTGTCTTGCAAGATCTAGAGTGATCGCCTTTTTGTTAAGCGATGCCTGTGCAAGAAGTGTGTTCAAAGCGCCTTCCATTTCACGAACGTTCGTATTAATTGAATACGCGAGATATTCAACTACATCGCGTGGAAGCTCGATGCCGTTACCGTACATCTTTTTCTCTAAAATTGCAATTCTCGTCTCTAGATCCGGTGTACCCAAATCTGCTGACAATCCCCATTTGAATCTGGAAAGCAGACGCTGCTCCATTCCTTGCATTTCAACAGGAGCCTTATCAGAGGTTAAAATAATTTGTTTTCCATTCTGATGCAGGTGATTGAAAATGTGGAAGAAAACATCCTGTGTTCGTTCCTTTCCAGCAAAGAATTGCACATCATCAATGATCAATACGTCGATCATCTGGTAAAAATGGATGAAATCGTTCGTTGTCTGATTTTTGATTGCCTCGATAAACTGATGTGCAAACTTTTCAGAACCTACGTACAAAACAATTTTATTCGGGAATTGATTTTTAATAGCGATCCCTATTGCGTGAGCAAGGTGTGTCTTTCCTAAACCAACCCCTCCATAGATTAACAAGGGATTAAAGGCAGTTCCTCCCGGTTTGTTAGCAAGAGCATATCCTGAGGCGCGGGCCAAACGGTTACAATCTCCTCCTACAAAGTTTTCAAATGAATAGGAAGGATTGAGATTAGACTCTACATTTACCTTCTTCAGACCAGGAATAATGAATGGATTACGGATTTGATTCTCATTCAAGTCCAACGGCATGGAGACCGGAGCATTTTTAAGCGACTTTTTGTTAAGAGCCGGTAACTTAACAGTGTAAGGGGTAGAGTTAGAGGCGTTGTTTTCCATCACAATGCTGTATTCCAATGCTCCTTCTTGACCGAGCTCCTTTTTAATGACCTTTTTCAATAAAGTAATGTAATTCTCTTCCAACCATTCATAAAAAAAGTGTGATGGGACCTGAATTGTCAGGACGTTAGACTCAAGTTTTACTGGTACGATCGGCTCGAACCAGGTCTTGAATGCCTGCAACGGAATATTATCCTTAATGACCTTAAGACAAGCGCCCCAAATAGTTTCGTGATTGTTACTCATTTAAAAGTTCATTTAAAGTTTTTAATACAGTTGTGCAAACCGTGGAGACCGTAGTCACGAATGGTGGTTAGTTTGCTGTTGTGTGGGACAAATATTTACAGAAAAAAGTGAAAAAAAAAGTTCTGAACGTATTGATTTTTAAAAAAGTTTTACATGTGAACTATTTTATTCGTTCACTCTTTTAAGTTGCACAAAATAATCCTAAAAACAATGATTTTCGTGAGAAAAATAACATTTTATTTTCATTAAAATACCACATCATAAACGACAATTACAACATTTTATAAAAAACCTCGTAGGAACGTGCATGGGAATCGATTTCAAACACGAAATTACACTGAGAGTTCGGTATGGCGAAACGGATCAAATGGGCTACTGTTATTATGGCAGATATGCAGAATATTTTGAGGTTGGCCGTGTGGAAACAATGAGAAAGCTAGGGATTTCATACAAAAAACTCGAAGAAGAAGGAATAATGCTCCCTGTTTCTGAATTAACGATAAAATACCTCAGTCCAGTATTTTACGACAACGAGCTCACCATCTGTACCACAATTACCAAAATAAGCGGCGCAAGAATTACATTTGAATATACGATAAACCACGAAGGAAAAATCACTACGACCGGGCATACAACTTTAGTTTTTGTGAACAGCCAAACCATGAAACCTATTGCCGTACCGGAAAAAATTATTCACCTGCTTCAGCCCTATTCCTTCGAAAAATGAGTTCAGCACATTTCAAATTCGAAGAATTCGACAGAACATTTCTGAGAAAGTTCTACACTCCTCGAAATGGAGAAACTCGAATAGGCGATGTCGTTCAAACACAATGCAATGCAAACACGAAGTTCTGCATTCTCGGCATTGAAGAAAGTATTGGCCCACAAAAAAACGGCGGTCTTGCCGGTGCAGAACATGCGTTCAGGACATTTTTACACCGTTTTCTAAACATGCAAGCAAACAGACACATTGCCTCAGATGAAATTTGTTTGATTGGACGGATTTCTTTTGAAAATGACTTGAACGTAGATTTGAATACTCCATTGGTAGAAGAACTTGATCTACTGGTTCTGGAAACATTAAAAAATAAACACTCTGAAAACGCAACATTGATTGTAATTGGAGGTGGGCACAACAATGCCTATCCTATCTTACGGTATTTTGACGAAAACAATAAAAAAATAGCAGTGATCAATGTGGATCCACATGGCGACTGTAGAGCTTTAGAGGGAAGACACAGTGGAAATCCATTCAGTTATGCCATTTCAGAAAAACGAATTGATTCATACTCAGTGCTAGGATTACATAAAGCGTACAACAACGAATCGATTCTGAGCTTTCTGGATGAACACAAATGCTACTACAGTTTTTTCGAAGATCATCTTCTGAATATGTGCGTCGAGTTTGACCATGTGATCTCTAAATTGCAACCAAACAAAATAGTTGGGATTGAACTAGACATGGATTCCATTGCATATTCACCAAGTTCTGCATTCACACCATCCGGTCTGCGCTTTGAAGAAGCCCGCTACTTTATTTCGAAATGTGCTGAGATTCTTTCTCCTGTCTATCTTCATCTGCCGGAAGCAGCGCCAAAGAATGAACAAGAGGAACGAATCAGCGGAAAGATGCTTGCATATCTTGTACATGATTTTATCGCACTACATGCAACATCAAAAAAATATCCGTAACTTACTGATAAGATGGCCTCCAGAATTAAAGAAATATTGACCTTCATAAGGGACTTTTTTCCCAATCAGATTCTTCTTGGCCATTTAAAATATAACCTCATCTCACTGTTTTATTGGACATTTCTTTTTTTGATCGTCAGTGAATCACTTGGCAGAGCTTTTGGAATACCAATCTTATTTTTCTCTCCGGAATACCTGAACACAATTAGCATCTGGTCTTTTGCACTTCTGGGTTTTGCACTAGGAGGATTCACTATGGCTTTCAATACATATAGCTACATCAAGTTAGGACCCCGCTATCCATTTCTGGCAACAGTCTCAAGGCCATTTTTTAAATTTTGCATCAATAATACACTCATCCCTCTGATTTTTATAGCCTACTACCTCAACAAGATGATTGCATTTCAATCCCAACAAGAGGTAGCTTCTGGTTTACAAATAGCAAGTTACACCTTTGGCTTTCTTGGCGGGTTCTTTGCGTTCATCCTGCTTTCCATCTTTTATTTTTTTCCGACAACACGAGAAAAGGGAGAGCAACTTACCTCTGATGAAACGTCTGACAATCCCATTCAATCAGTTACACAATCAAATCAGAAATGGTACAATTACTTCAGGACAGAAAAAGAGCGGACCTATTATTACATCGGTAAACATTTCAGAATACACCAAAGCAGGACCACAAAACATTTGGATCGATCGGTAATTGAAAATGTTTTTGCTCAAAACAGAATCAATGCGTCCATTTTTGAGATCATAACCATTGCAGCATTTATTACCTCCGGATTTTTCATCGATGTTCCGTTTTTTGAATTTCCGGCAGGGATGAGCATTATTCTCCTGCTTACCATACTACACATGCTGTTCAGCGCACTCATGTCTTGGTTTCATCGCTGGACCTATCCACTATTAATTGGATTGATCTTCTTCATGAATTATTTAAGTCTCAATACACGGTTTTTCAATTACACAAACTTTGCCTACGGACTTAATTATGAGAAATCCGAACTGAAGAAATACAACCTAAGAGAGATAAAACAGAACTACCTAAACGAACAGATTTTAAAAAATTCAAAGGATAACATTCAGGTTCTTCTTAACAATTGGAAACAAAAAACTAGTGAACAAAAACCGAAACTAGTCATCTTGACAACTTCAGGTGGAGGTTCTCGCAGTGCCTATTGGACCTTTTCAGTTCTTAAGGAATGTGACAAGCATTTAAACAAAAAACTCTCCAGACATCTGAACATGATTACCGGTGCTTCCGGCGGCATGGTCGGAGCAGCATTCTATCGGGAGCTTTTACTACGCGAACGAAATTCAGGTTTAAAAAGCACGGATCAAAAGTATTCGGAAGCACTTGGAAAAGATTTACTCAACAAACTTTCATTTTCTGCATCCACAAAAGATCTGTTTTACAGATTCCAGAAATTCAGCTACAAGTCGCATAGGTATCCTATCGACCGTGGGTATGCATTTGAGCAGCAACTCAATGAGAACACTTTCAATCTGATGGATCATCCTTTGGGATATTACGAATTAGCCGAACGAAAAGCTGACATCCCACTTATGATTCTGACACCAACTATTGTAAATGACGGCCGCAGACTTTATATCTCAGCTCAATCCCTTCGATTTATGACAGAGTCATTCTCAGAAAATAGTTCCGTCCAAAGCTCTTTTGAGAATATTGATTATCAGTCATTCTTCCAGGATAACGAACCGCAAAACTTAAGATTTACAACTGCCCTGCGCGCCTCAGCTACTTTCCCATTCATAATGCCCATGGTGACCTTGCCATCATCACCACAAATGCAGCTCATGGATGCAGGAATTCGGGATAATTATGGAATTCGCGCAGCACTCAATTATATCATGTCAATGCAAGATTGGATTTCTAAGAATACATCCGGCGTGATTCTTCTCTCTGTTCGCGACACAAAAAAAATACTAAAGAACGAATATTACCACCAAATCTCTTTGATGGACAAGCTGACCTTACCTTTCGGTAATATGTACAATAATTTCCCTAGAACACAAGACTTTGATCAGGAGCAATTGCTTAAAACAGCCATGAATCATCCAGAATTCCCTTTGGATGTTGTCACCTTCAATTTAAGAGAAAATCAAAAAGACCGAATATCTCTTTCCTGGCACCTTACAAAGGAAGAGAAGAAAAAAATCAAAAGGGCATTATACAGCAAAGGAAACCGTAAATCCCTGAAAAGACTCCGTCAATTGTTAAATGGAATTCAGAAGTGACGATACCTCCTATTTTAAAACTTCCACCTGTTCAACAGATATAACCTTGTCCACGATGCATCCAGCTGGTTGAGGCGCCCTGCTCGGAGAAGAAAGAAACTTGATCTTTAACCCATCCTTTTTGAATTCTTCAGGAAGATTTGCGGGAAATGCCTTCTGTTCTTGTCCTTCTATTAGCAAAGATAGGTAGACACCGCAATCCCCGCCCGTGTGGACAACTCCTTTCAATAAATCTGTATTGGTAGGATTATCCATAGCTTTTTTGCTTGTCTTACAGCTTACCAGAACTAATACTAGAAAAATGAAAAAAATTACGCGTTCCATGTGTTTCTTTTTAATAAAGTAGCATTCAATAGTCAAGCCAAACATACGAAAGTTGATCCAATAAAAAAGGGACCTCTCGCGAAGTCCCTCTCTTTTCTTAACCTGTAGATGTTAAAAAATTGATCCGTATATACTCTAACGCAGTCAACCCTTGAAAGTTTCATCTTTTTTGAAACATTTTTTTTCGAATTAACATTTTCACCTTGAAAACAAGAACATAGGTCACCCATTTTAAAGCAAAGCTCGCCCTACATTTGTCTAAATGAAAGGGGAAAACTCTATTCTAGCCCTAATAAGGCTGATCGATGATCCGGATGAATCCGTTTATGAGCACGTGCGCGACAAACTACTTTCATTCGGTTCTGATGCCATTCCATACCTCGAAAACTCATGGGAACAAGAACATTTTGGATTGGTTTTTCAAGGCCGAGTAGAGCAGCTCATCCACAACATTCAATTTGAAGAGGTTAAAACACAGCTTTCGCTTTGGTATACCTCGCCAGATAAAGATTTGCTAAGAGGTGCGATTACAGTGGCGAAATATCAATACCCCGGAATTCAAGAGGAATTGTTATTGGAGGCCATTCAACAAATCAGGCGCGATGTGTGGCTTGAAATCAATAACAAGCAAACCGCCTTTGAAAAGATCAAAATTTTCAATCGTATCTTTTTCGACACCCATCAATTCCATGGTGATGCGAAACATTATTACTCGCCCTTGAATTCCTACATCAATACCGTGCTTGAATCACGCAAAGGGAATCCACTTAGTCTGTCACTAATTTACAGCATTGTCGCGCAATCATTGGATATACCTGTATATGGCGTCAACCTTCCGAATCACTTTATCCTTGCTTATCTGGATGAGAATTTTTCGGGAGCTTTCTTGTCAGACAAAAATGAATTCGGTGTTCTATTTTACATCAATCCCTTTTCGAAGGGTAGTATTCTGGATGCAAATGCCATTAGAGAATTTCTTGACAGCCACAAACTGAATCACCATCGCGAGTATTTTGAACCTTGTTCGAACAGCGCGATAATCCGACGAATGCTTACGAACCTGATTGCTTCGTTTCAGCAGGTTGGAAATGTGGAGAAATTGAACGAGCTCAAAGAGCTGAGAGCAGTGCTCGACTAATCACCTGATTTCAAAAGAAATATTCAATCTCTTAAGTTCATTAAACAAATCGTTGTTCGGGTCTACCTTCACCGACTTAGACGGCAATCGAACCTCAATCCCCTCCAAAGGGTCATACACCATGAAATGCAGTTGACACTTACCTGTATGTTCCATAAACAATTTATTCAGGTCCATAATGGTTGCATGATCCAAAGACTTCGACATTAATTTCAGATGGATACTACTGGCTCTGGATTCTTTTAAGTTTTGAAGCAGATCAATCGAATGAATTACAAATTCAAGTTCATTTCTCCTTGGCGGAAGCTCGATCCTCCCTTTCATATACACAAATGTTCCCTGCTGCATAAAATGCCGATACTTCAGGTAATTTTCTCGCCACAGAAATAACTTGCTTGAATCATTATAGTCTTCAATAATAATAGTACCAAAAGGATCTCCATTTCTCGTAGTCCGGTGTTCCGGTTCTGAAATTACTGCTGCCAACGTGATCTCCTTTCCTCTGTACAGTTCAAGATTATTTAACATGCCTACGTTGCCATTGCAGAAGGAATCTATCTCTACACGAAAATCATCGAGCGGATGTCCAGAAATAAAAATACCCACTACTTCTTTCTCTCTGTTGAGTTTGTATACACTCCCCCACTCTTCAGCTTTTGGAATTTCCGGTTCTGGAATTTTCACCTCTTCGCCGGGCTCATCGAAAATTGTCTTTTGAGAAGAGGCAGCATTTTCTTTAAAAGCTGCTCCATATTTCATTATACTTTCGATGAAAACCTTGCCGGAGGTGTCTTCCCTAAAATACTGTGCTCTGTGTACCCCTTTAAAGGAATCAAAGCCCCCTGCATAAGCCAGATTTTCAAATGCCCTTTTGTTACAAAGTCGCAAATCAACACGCCTGGAGAGATCAAAGACTGATTTGTAAATCCCACCTTCATTTCTCTGTCCTATAATTGCATCTACCGGTCCGCTTCCCAATCCTTTAATGGCACCAAGACCGAACCGGACAGCTCCTTCTTTATTTACGGTAAACTGAAAATTTGATTCATTCACATCGGGACCAAGCACATTCACTCCCATGCGTTTGCACTCTTCCATGAAAAAGGAAACCTGCTTAATATCATTCATATTGTTCGAAAGAACTGAAGCCATATATTCGGCAGGATAATTCGCTTTCAGATAAGCCGTCTGATAGGCAATCCACGCATAGCAGGTTGAGTGGGATTTATTGAATGCATAGGAGGCAAATGCCTCCCAGTCGCGCCAGATCTTTTCAAGTTTTTGCGGATCATGGCCCTTTTCAGACCCTCTTTCGATGAATGCGGGTTTCATCTTATCCAGAACATCTTTTTGTTTTTTACCCATTGCCTTTCGCAACGTATCCGCCTCTCCCTTGGTGAATCCAGCCAATTTTTGAGAAAGCAACATAACTTGCTCCTGATACACCGTTATTCCGTAGGTTTCCTGCAGGTATTCTTCACAATCATCCAAATCATACACGATTGGCTCCTCTCCATGCTTTCGTTTAATGAAGGATGGAATATACTCCAAAGGTCCTGGTCGATACAAGGCATTCATGGCGATGAGGTCCGCAAAAACTGTCGGTTTCAGCTCCCGCATGTATTTTTGCATCCCGGCAGATTCGTATTGAAATATACCGACCGTTTCTCCGCGTTGAAAAAGCTCGTACGTTTTTTCATCATCAATTGGAAATTGATCCGGATCTAAGCTTATTCCTTTGGTTAGCTTCACGTTTCGAACAGCATCCTTAATTAAGGTCAATGTTTTGAGCCCGAGAAAATCCATTTTTAATAATCCTGCAGCTTCAGCCACTGAGTTATCGTATTGCGTACAATACATTTCAGAATCCTTGGCGGTAGCAACAGGAACGAAATTGGTGATATCGTCAGGTGTAATTATGACCCCACATGCATGTATACCCGTATTTCTAACTGAACCCTCTAATTGAACTGCCTGTTTCACAACCTTAGCTTCCAGGTTATTGCCTTCCGCAATTGCACGCAATTGTCTCGCTTTGGTAATTTCATCCTGATTGTTCTTAAGCTTTTCGGATAGCTCCATGTCACTCAATCTAAACAATGTTGACAGCGATAGATCCGGAACCAACTTGGCAATTCTATCAGCATCAGGAAGCGGAAGGTCAAGCACTCTGGCTGTGTCTCTTATAGATGATTTGGCTGCCATAGTTCCATAAGTAATGATTTGGGCCACCTGATTCGATCCATACTTTTCTATTACCCAATCAATGACTCTTCCCCTGCCTTCATCATCAAAATCGATATCAATATCGGGCATAGACACCCTATCCGGATTCAAAAACCGCTCGAAAAGTAAATCATACTCAATCGGATCCACATTCGTAATTCCGGTGCAATACGCAACTGCTGAACCAGCAGCCGAACCTCTTCCCGGACCAACGGATACACCCATATCCCGCGCTGCCTGACAGAAATCCTGAACAATAAGAAAATACCCTGGATATCCTGTACGCTCAATCGTAGCTAGCTCAAAATCTAATCGTTCACTTATTTCTTCCGTAATCTCTTTATAGCGTTTTTTGGCTCCCTCATAGGTTAAAAACCGTAAATAGTTGTTCTCTCCTCGTTTCCCGCCATCCAACAAATCCAGAGGATCCTGAAATTCTGCCGGAATATCAAACGCAGGCAACAATACATCCCGCGCTAGACCATATGCTTCACATTTTGAGATAATCTCATTGACCGTCTCAATAGCTTCAGGAAGATCCGCAAACAACTGTTTCATTTCCTCTGAAGATTTGAAATAATACTGGTCGTTCTCCAATCCGTAACGAAATCCCCTTCCCCTTCCTTTTGGTGTGGAAACCAATTCCCCTTCCTTCACACAAAGTAAAATATCATGTGCCTCAGAATCCTTTTTTTCCAGATAGTACGTGTTGTTTGTTGCGACAAGTTTGACTCCGTGTTTTTGAGAGAAACGAACCAATGTTTCATTGACACGATCCTCATTTTCTTGTCCATGACGCATAACCTCCAGGTAAAAATCATCGCCAAATTTTTCTTTCCACCAAAGCAAGGCCTCTTCTGCCTGTTTTTCACCAACGTTCAATATCATTTGTGGTACCTCTCCGTACAAATTCCCTGAAAGAACAATCAAATCCGAGGCAAATTCTTCGATTACCTTTTTGTCAATTCGTGGAACATAATACATGCCTTTGGTGTAGGCCATCGAGGAAAGTTTTATCAAATTGTGATATCCATTCTTGTTCTTCGCAAGAAAAACAACTTGATAGCCATTGTCTTTTTGGGTCTTATCTTCAAGATTTCTGCAGACATTGAACTCACATCCTATAATGGGGAGTAGTTCTTTTTTCGTAAATACTTCTCCGCTCTCCTTCGCCTTCTCTCGTTCCGCATTAAGTGACTTATTATACGCACTGACTGCTTTTTCGAAATGAAACGCAGCCATCATGTTCCCAGTA
>JAJTDX010000147.1 GCA_021298235.1 Cryomorphaceae bacterium
TTCGAAATTCAAGCCAGGCAGCAGCCGCAAACAGATGACTTTTCATTGAATACTGCTGTCGCCATGAATGTAGCAGGAGATCGTGTGGGGATCTATGCGAATGAAAAGCCAGACAATGTGTCGACTTCGGCTCTCCGCGTTAACGGTGTCCCGGTCACTATTTCAAGAAGCGCTTATTTCTTACCTCATGGAGGAACGATCACTTATTCATCCAATACATACGTGGTCACATGGCCAACCGGAGAGGTTGCAAACGTGCAGCTTCGTAATTCCTCACAGATGAATTTCCTGAATGTCACCGTTCAAGTATTTCCTTGCCGAAATTCAGATCTGACGGGATTATTGGGGAATGCTAACGGATCTCAAAATGATGATTTCGATGTAAGAGGGGGAGGTACTCGACCAATGTCTATAGCAATGATGGGGAATAGCGAAATTGCCAATCAGCTTGAAAAGGAGCACCTGGCATTTTTAGCACGCGATTTCGCACGTGCATTCAGAGTGACAGCACAAACTTCTTTGTTTGATTATGGTTTCGGTCAGAGTACATTGACCTATACTGATGAATCTTTTCCACGTGTTCATAGAACAATTGGTGATCTTACACAAATCCTCGTCCGGTTATTACCGATAATACCCAGGGGATGGTCCTTGGTAAGATTGAAAAACCTGCGCCAAATGTAAATCCTGGATCAAATGGAGTCCAAGAGATCTCAAAGGATAAAACAGGTGTTGAAGGAGCAACTCCTCAAACGATCAGCAAGCCATCGGGTAAAACTGAGAATAAAGAGAGCAGTACTCCGGAAAAACCGAATACTTCGATCTTCAACACAGAGCCAAAACCGTCAAAAGGTACAACGATCAAACCTGGTAATACGACAAAGCCTACCAGTACTACTCCAAAACCGATTGGCACACCGGCAAAGCCGTCATCTACACCGATAAAAACAAGTCCGACCGTGAAGCCGGGAAAAGGATAAAATATTCCCACAGGAATGTGGGTTTGTTTTCAACCTATCAACTGTTTCTTTGATTAGTAGGATTAAATTTCAGCCATGAAAAAGATCATTCTTGTGCCAATCTTCTGCTCATTGATCAGTCTGATAAGAGCTCAGATCCCGTTTCCTTCCGATCAGGGAGTTTGGGTAAATGCTTTCTACCAGGAACCGATGACGTACCCGCCATTTCCATATGTGCTGGTCAATGTCACCAATTACTGTGTGAACGGTCAGGATACGTTGATCAATTCCGCTAATTATACAAAGGTAAATGAATGCGGCGGTGTATATCATGGTTCGTTGAGAGAAGTTGGTCAAGAGGTTTGGTATGTCCCGAAGGATTCAACAGTGGAGTATTTGGTCTATGATTTTGGTGTTACTCCAGGAGAGGTTTTACAGAATGTTTATTTCGAACAGGGCGGATTTTCTCCGATGGTTCAGGACCTCACGGTAGTTGATGTTACGACGATTCAGATCAATGGGGTAGATCATATTGCCGTTGATTTTGGAAGTGGGCCAATGTTCTATTGGATCGAAGGGATAGGGAGCGTGAGTGGATTCCTGTGTGAACCATGGCAAAATGTTTCTCAGTACCAGGTCAAACTTGAGTGCATGAGTCTTGCGGGTATTACGCACTATCCGACCTATTCCGGCTCAGGTTGTCCATTGGATCTTGGATTCGATGAATTGAAACAATCATTCAGTTTTTCACCCAATCCTGTGAAAGAGTTTCTCCATGTTTCCTTTCAATCAGCTTCTGTTCCTGTACAATTGTATGATACTTTTGGTAGAATATTAGAAGTGAATTCTACACAGACCTCAGAGGGGTTAGAATTCGACATGACAGGATTGAAACCCGGAATCTATATTTTAGGGTCCCCAGCCATAAATGGCCAAAAAGTGGTAAAATTATAGCAGTTTTCACTCATTTTTGTTCATAAATACCAAGTTTTCATGAGAAATGAGAATTTTTGATCGGTAGATTTGCTACATTTAGGCTTAAACCCGATCCTCATGAAGAATTTCCTGGTACTTATATGGTCTTTTGCAGCATTTTTATCTTCTGCTCAAGTTCAAATTCCTGCCAACACCAGGGCAGATGTCGGATTGATCATCAAGGATGCTTTACTCAATAAAGGTATTCCTTCGGCTGTGATAAAGGAACGATTTGCAGTGTACGCGCTCGATGGAGGACAGTATGTTTCATTCATAGGTAAGACAGCTCCGGGTTATACCAAAAGTTCTTTGGCGCAATACGGAATCATTGTGGGAGCACAGGTAAGTGACATTGTAAGTTTGAAGATTCCTGTTTCATTGCTTTCGAACATTGCGTCTCTTCCGGGACTTTCGGTGTTGCAATTATCAGGAAAGATCAAACCGAATCTGGACAAGGCAGTTAGGGATGTCGGCGCGGACAGTGTTCATTTTGGAATTAACCTACCGGAGCGATACACAGGGAAGAACGTATTCATCGGTATCACAGACTGGGGATTTGATTATTCCTCACCAATGTTCTATGATACGCTCATTCAGAATACGCGTATCTATGCCGCGTGGGACCAGTATAAAACTTCAGGTCCTGCCCCATTGGGTTTTTCTTATGGTACAGAATACACATCGTTGCCGGAGTTTGTCTCAGCCGGGGCCGATACAGCAAATATCTATTCGTATGCAACTCACGGCTCGCATGTCGCAGGTATCGCTGGTGGAGGCGGGGCAGGAACAATTTTCCGCGGTGTAGCCTATGAGTCACAGTTCTTGTTTGCGACCTTCCTTGTTGACGAGGGAGCTGTATTGGATGCCTGGGAATGGATGTACCAGAAAGCGCAATTGGAATCAAAGCGACTCGTTATAAACATGAGTTGGGGTTTATACCACATAGGAACTCTTGACGGTAACTCTTTGCTGAGTCAGGCGATCGATGCTTATTCTGCATTGGGTGTTATTTTTTCAAATTCAGGTGGTAACAATGGAAGTGTCAACTTTCATATTAAAAAACAGTTCAACAACGATTCTATCAAAAGTCGCATAGAGTTTTATTCCTATGCTTCTAATCCGAATATGTGGGGACAGAGTATTCACATGTGGGGTGAACAAGGGAATGATTTTGAGGCAGGAATCAAGCTTTACAATTCAACGGGAAGCACTATGCTTGTTGAAAGTCCTTACTTTTCAACATCAAACACATTAACCTATGTTGACACTTTCCTTGTGACTGGGATAGATACTGTTTGGTACAACATTTCGGCAGATGCGGTGCACCCGGAGAATGGTCGCCCACAGATTCGACTTCGTGTAAAGAATACGAATTCAACGCTGCGGGTAGTACTAAAGGCAAAAGCCGTCAGTGGTCTGGTTCATTTCTGGAACGTCACTGAGCTCTCAACCGATGTCGGCAATTGGGGCATGCCATTCTCAACAATTAATTCGGGAACTATCGGAGGAGACAATCAATACGGGATCAGCGAGCCTTCTTGCACGAACAGTTTGTTAAGTGTCGCGGCATTTGCTTCAAAATATTATGCGCCGAATGGAGCCCCAATCGGTGGTGGTATAGCTAGTTTTTCGAGTATTGGACCGCGTTATGACGGTGTTTTGAAGCCAGAGATTGCTGCTCCTGGGGTTTCGGTTGGATCTTCCATTTCATCTTATACAGACAATGGTTATACTTCTATTGCATCAGTTGATTTCAATGGTAGAGTTTACCCATTTGCCCGTTTCTCCGGAACATCTATGGCGGCGCCAATGGTAACTGGTGTGATCGCTCTGATTCTGGATGCAAACCCATATTTGTCTGCCGCTCAGGTGAAGGAAATCATTATTCAGACGGCAAGGGAAGATAACAATACCGGTGTGATCCCAGTCAATGGAAGTATACAATGGGGGTGGGGAAAGGTTGATGCTTACAATGCGGTTAAATTGGCTTTGAGCACGGTGGGAACGCAGGAGATCGATACTGAGTTGAGTTGGTCCGTGTATCCAAATCCGGTGCTAAACGAATTACATTTCACATTGGTCGATGAATTGCCGTCTAAGGTTGAGATCGTCGATGCGATAGGTAGAGTTACTATCAAAAACGTTCAAGGATCAAAAGTTTCCGTATCAGACCTTAAGCCCGGCACTTATTGGGTAAGGTTGGAAATGAAGGGGCACATTGAACAGCAGGCATTCATTAAACAGTGATTGAATGAGTCGCATCCTGATTGAAAAGCTCAGCGAGGATCGGGTTGAGATCGTTCAAGATCTCGCATCTAAGATTTGGCCGGACACGTTTCGTACAATTCTCTCACCTGAACAGATTCGTTACATGCTGAACTGGATGTATGACCACGATACGTTGAAAAAACAGATGCTTGCCGGACACCAATTCTTTGTCTGTTTTGAGAACGGAACCCCACTTGGATTCATTGGAGTGGAGCCTTTTCATCCTGATACGCAAAAAATCAAGATTCATAAATTATATGTTTTGCCAGAATCCCAAGGTAAAGGGATCGGAAAACTACTTTTCGAGAAAGCAAAAGAGCTTGCTTCTTTATTGAAGTTGACATCTATCGTGTTGAATGTTAACCGTTTTAATAATGCAGTTGATTTTTACAAGCATCTTGGCTTTACGGTTGCCTATGAAGAAGACATTGATATCGGTAACGGTTACTGGATGGAAGATTACGTGATGAGTTATCCACTCAAATTGGAATAAATATCATGTTCTCTCATTGATGCAATCTTTGAACAATTTTAGCAATAATGTCGCAATCACTAAAAGACGCATCATTTCTTATTGAATACTTTCTTCAAGCAGAGGGGTTATCATACCTCTT
>JAJTDX010000148.1 GCA_021298235.1 Cryomorphaceae bacterium
GGGTCGGGTGGAGATATTCCCGTACCTGTGCCTTGAACTTGCCACAGAAGCGTCGCAGTTGCAACTTTTTCCATGTTTTCATGCTGCTGCCATAACCAATCAGGGTTATGTTGAATGTTCAAATTAACCTCTTCGAGTAGCTCCTTCCCTTTAAAATTTGGTTTTATAACCGTGTTTTCGGGAACATTTTTATCTATGGATAATGGCACTAGGTGACTTTCGGTAGGTGAGAAGTAACCGTGAAAGGTTGACTCTTGTCCAACTACCGAATAACCTGAACCGACTATCCAAAGAATGGAGGGAAATAATCGTTTCATAATTTAGTTTTAGAGTTTTAGTGATCGAAATTTAACTTAAATAGTTAAAAAATGGAAAATAAACACGTGATAAATGTGAACAACCAATTCTTAGCCATGTTATTTTTGTTGAAATCGAAATCAATCGAAATCAATCGAAATCAATCGAAATCAATCGAAATCAATGAAAGTAATTCTGTCTCCTGCTAAATCAATTGATCTTAAAGATATTCCATCTGATATTCCATATTCACTCTTACAATTCGGTAAAGAAAGCGAAACGCTTGTCAAAAAACTGAAAAACAAAAAGGTAAAGGATTTGGAAGTGCTCATGCACATTTCAAAGGATCTTGCCGAATTAAATGCTGAACGATTCAGAAATTGGCATCAACCTTTTGAAATGACGGACAATGTAAAGCAAACGGTATTTGCCTTCAACGGAGAGGCGTACAAGGGATTTGATGCAAGAAGTTTATCTCCAGAACAACTCGCTGTAGCACAGGAAAAGATCAGGATTCTTTCCGGGTTATATGGAATTTTGAAGCCACTTGATCTTATTTATCCCTATCGATTGGAAATGGGAACTGCTATTGAGGTATCGCCAAAGCAGAAAAATCTCTACCAATTCTGGGGAAAGAAACTTGCACAGGCATTAAACGAAGAGATGACCGATGGTGAAGTGCTTATCAACGTTGCATCGAATGAATATTTCAAAGCGATCGATAAGAAAGTCTTTAATTTTCCTGTGATCACTCCTGTTTTTAAAGAATTCAAGAACGGTGAGTTTAGAGTGATCATGATGTTCGCAAAGCATGCTCGAGGAGCTATGGCACGCTTTATTGTTGAGAATGGAATCAATGATCCTGAACAAATCAAATTGTTTAATTCAAATGGATATTCATTTGATGTGAATCAATCCAATGAAAATGAGTGGGTTTTTGTACGTTGATGCGCTGTTATAATTCTGTCTCACTTGACTTTGCAAGGACATCCCAGGTATGATCTGCCAGTAGACGTACAGTAGCTATCCACTCGAAAGAATTCCTTGAACGACCCCATTGGTCAGGAGCAATAAGCGAAAGAAGATAATTATTGTCTTCTTTTCGATACAGGTGATATACATGATTTATCAAGGGCTCAAACCGCATTTCTGCCAAGTAAATAAACTCTGAGATGTTTTTGCGGTCCTGTAGTTTTTTAGCTTGTTCAGCTAATAACTGCATTTGCTCATAGATCTGATTAAGTTGCATGTCGGTTTGATGCTCCATTGCACTCAGCGCGCGACCTTTTATTTTTCCTTGGTCTTCAGGTCGAATAATTGCACTTCCTGCATGATGCGGATATTCCAGAGAATGTGGATTATCTGTGATCTTATCCGGGTCGATGGGATTAATGAATTCTTCGCTCATGATTACTTTGTCTAGTAACCATTAAATTTAGGAAAAGTTCAGATAGATAGCAGGAATTTCGAAATCTCACTAATCGTTTCTGATGGTTTCTCTAAATGTGGGTGATGGCCGCAAAATGGGATTAACAAGGTTGTAACGTTGCAATCAGTAGAGTTCCGGATCAGATCCAGTTGTTTTACAGTACCATACTGGTCATCTTTTCCCTGTATTGCAAGTATGGATTTGTCTATCCCGTGAATGTCCTTGGTAATGTTCCAGCTTTCGAATTCTGGCGACAACCAGGCATCTGCCCAAGCATAGAAAAGCACTTCTGTTTTATCTCCATGGTACTTTTTAAGGCCATTTAGTTTTCCGGACTTAAAAGCGTCAATGGCAGGAATGATGCCTTCTTTGGTTTCTGTCTCGTTGATGACATGCGCGGCCATCGTAATAATTGAGTGAACTCTTTTAGAATGTTTTGCGGCATAGAGTAGGGAGATAGTTCCGCCATCTGAGTGACCAACCAAAATTAGTCTCTTGTCTAACGGAAATACACGCTCAATGAGCATAGGAAGCTCTATCAGGGCATATTCATGCAAGTAGTGCCGATCCCTTTTCTTTGTCAGTTTACTCGAATTACCGTGTCCATGTCTCTCGTAAACAAAACCGTCTAGCCCCAACTCATTACAGAGCTGTTCAGGAAAACTTCTCCACTAGCTGATTGAACCCAGTGCCTCATGCAGAAAGATCAAAACGAGATCTTCCCTTAACTGTTTCGTTGGATGAACTGTTATAAAGGATAATGATCGATCTTCAAAGTGTAGGATGTCCATGCATTAAAAAAGGGATCCCAAAAGATCCCTTTCATTCTATTAATTTTCACCGACTATTTTTTCACCCGCTCGACGTATACTCCTGTGCGTGTGTCTACCTTGATCACTTCTCCGTTATCAATGAAAAGTGGTACTTTTACTTCTGCTCCAGTAGCAATGGTAGCTGGTTTCATAGAGTTGGTCGCAGTATCACCCTTTACTCCAGGTTCGGTGTATGTAACTTCAGAGATAATGTACATTGGCAATTCTACAACCAACGGTGTTTCCTCTTCAGCATGAAAAAGGATATTGCAGATCATTCCTTCCTCCAAAAACAATGGCTTCTCGATCATTTTTCCCGGGATATTGACTTGTTCAAATGTCTCATTGTTCATGAAAACGTAATCAGATCCCTCCTGATATAGGTACTGATATTCACGATTCTCAATCCGAACAGTTTCGATCTTGTGCCCCGCAGAAAATGTGTTGTCAAGAACTTTTCCTGTTTCAATCTGACGCATTTTCGTTCGGACGAATGCCGGTCCTTTACCGGGTTTTACGTGCTGGAATTCGATAATCTGAAATAGTTTGTCATTGAACTTAATGCACAAACCATTTTTAATATCTGCTGTAGTTGCCATGTTAACTTATTTTTCGCTGCAAATATAGAACAATTTCTAACGAACGAAAGTCACTCGGTAAAAGTATCCAAGAGAAAAGAAATGCTGGGTTCAAAAACAGCTGTAAATTCGTTTAAGGGATCAATTCGAAACGCTGTTTGAATGACGGTAGCTGATGCTTCGGAACGAAGAAAAAATCACCTTCTTCATCTTGTTTTCCACTCTCCTGAATGAATTTGAAATCTTTAATACCAAACTGCGTGTAACCCAAATCGGTAAAAAGTTCTAATATTTCGGACAGATTTTTTTCGGCGATCTCTAATTGGACATATGGCTGGTGCTTTTGAAGTATTGGTGTCAATTCTCTGAAAACGGTTAGTTCATATCCTTCGATATCACACTTAATATAATCGATGTGGTTAAGATCTTTTAATAATTCGCTTCCTTTTACGATTTTAACCTCCTGTGTTCGGTGCTTTTTCTTTTCTTCTTCAGTTTCTGCAATGTGTGGAAGTCCTGTGCGGATCATTCCATTTGTTTCAGGGAGCACCATCGTTATCATTCCTTCCTCAGTACCCAAGGCAACGTTATATACTCTTGCATGTGGGAACTTCTTCATGAACCGCTGTAGTGTTTCAAAAAAGACCGGGACAGGTTCAATAGAGATAACCTTGCCTTGTTTTGCCAGACGGGCGAAATTCTTCGAAAAATACCCAAGATTGGCACCAATGTCAATCACAGTATAATCAGGTTGGATGAGTTCTTTTATCTTGTAGTGATATTTGAACCGGATGTCCCCTTTAAGAAATCCCAGATCATATAACAGATAAAAACTCCTGTGAAGTACACGAAGGTACATACGTTGACTTAGGATCTTAAATAGGATTTTCTTAAGGAAGTTCATTTGTTCAACCGAATACTGAGGCGAAAGTACTATTTTTTTGGAAGAGGGGGAGGAGCCTTTGCAATACGAGGTCATAAATTCACTATTTTTGTTGTAGAGGTACTTCCACTGTGTTGGTATTGTGACCTTATTCGCATTGCGCGGAGCCCATGCAGTTTACTCTTGAAGCTTACCTATTTGACCATCAGGAAAGTCTCAGACAGGCAATGGCGGGCTGCATTCCGATCCGTCGGAAAGAGATAATATCAAACAGCAGATTACAGCGAATGTCGGCAATCCTAAACGTGTTTTCTGCTGATACGTAAATCTTCTGTCTTGAGCCATCGCTATATTCTAGAAATAAGCGGAGTGTTTGAACTAAATTCGGTTTTTCTTGCCAAAAGATCATATATAGTGACGATTTCCGGTTTTGGTCTTGGAAAATGCTCTATGGAAAGTATATTGTTTGCGTCACTTCATGTTGCGTTTGAGTTTATTCGAATCCTGATTGAATTTTTATGTTCACTAATGATACTTACAGTATTCGTCAAATGTTGAAAATTGTGCGTTGAATGCTTCGGCTGATTGAATTTCAGCTTATCACGTAATTAACATCCGAGGTCTTTTTCGTTGAAAATCGGATTCAAAAAAAATAGCCATTAATCAAAAAAGATCACAGCACGCCAAGGCTATCAAGCTCCTCTACTGAGATCGTTGGGGGGAATAAATGATCTTTTATCTTTTTAAGGGCAAGTTCACCTGTTTTTAATGCATCTGCTTCCGATGAAAAATACCGAATTCCTTGAATGGCCGGAATTTGTTGCTGTTCGATCATCAATTGACCGTCTTTCAGTATCTGATAACCAAACCCATTACCGGGTAACTCCGTTGATATGAGCTCATAAACCGGTTCTGTAGGATGTTGATTTATCTTTTCTTCTGATTCCAGATGCACGCTTTTCGTTCGATTTTCTGAACAACCCGATATTAAGAGCAGAAGGATGAAGGTTGCTTTCTTCATTGTATTTTGATCAGTTTTCCGCTTGCAGAAAGGTTTCTCTTTTCATCAATCAATTCGTAAAAATAATTTCCTGAATTCAAACCTGAAAGATCGAGTTCTAATGTTTTCGAACTCAATAACGTTTTTGAGAATGAAGAGATCAATTGTCCAGCAGAATTATACAAGCGAACCTCCATTTCTTCTATTCCGTTCTGCCATAGAGAAACAGTCGTTTTATTGATTACCGGATTAGGGTATGCTCGTGATTCCAGCTTTATGGACTGCTCATCAATTCCTGCAATACAGTAATAGGCATAGAAGTCGTCCAGAAATTCGCCATTATAGCCTGTACCCAGGAAGGCAATTCCTTCCAGTTGAAACGCGATTGCATTTTTTCTTCCCGGACCGAGAAGGTCGGTTCTTTGTATCCAGGAATTGGAAAAATAATTGTATTCCCAGACATCATTTCTGTAGGTGTTTGTTGCGTCTTCTCCGGTAGCGATGTATCCGGAAGGGAAGAATCCCCAGCCAACTGCTCCTGCACGCGGCGCAGAGGGGAGATTGGTTTTTTGAATCCAGGAATCAGTGGTTGGCTCGTACATCCAGAAGTCGTTTTTTAGAACACCATCGTCACCTGTACCAACGTAACCTTGTTCGCCTGACGTGAACCCAACCGCTTGTCGACGAGCTGTACCTCCGAAGTCATTCAACTGAATCCAGCTATTTGTTAGTGGGTCGTATTTATAGAAATCCTTCTTGAGTCCCGAAGCATCCTGCCCTGTGCCAACGTAACCGAAATTACCGATTGAAAATGCAACTGCTTGCCTTCTGTCCGAACCCATGAAATCAGCTTTTTGCGACCAGGCTCCTGTTTCGCCATCAAACTCCCACAAATCACCAAAATAGGGGTTTGTTTCGCCTTGACCAAGACATAAATAGCCTTTGTTTCCGATCGAAAAAGCGCTCGCAGATCCTCTATCTAGACCATCGCCGTTAGGACCTCCGATTGAGGTCTCTTCGTCCCAGTCATCTTGATTCAGGTCGTAAGAATATACTTTCCTTTTGAACCCGAAGTCATCTAATCCGCCCAGGACATATCCTTGGCCGAATAAGGTGAAATTTGCACAGACTGCTCTTGGACTTCCTTTAACTGAATCCCTGATTATCCAATTGTTTTGTGCAAATCCAAAAACAGGTCCAAGAAATAAAATACTTGTAATGAACTTTTTCATACTAATAGTGAATTACTTTTTCTGAAAAAATGGTAGTGCCTTTCTCATTCTTTGCGATCAGCACGTAAATTCCCGGTAATTCTCGACTAATATCTATCTGAATATTTTCCTTTGTGCTTTTGTTCATGTGGATCAGACGACCATCGAACGAATACAATGCGATGTCCAGACCTTGAAATTTTGAGCGAATATTTAGGATGTCTGTTGTTGGATTAGGATAAACTGACAAAGAAACCGCTTGGTCCTCCATTAAACCAACATTTGCATAGGGAATATACTCTTCCATTCCTGCCTTTTTTCCGGAATAACCTTTTCCAGTTCCCACATATGCTTTACCATAAGCAGTGAATGCTATTGCATTTTTCCGTTCACTTCCGCCATATGGAGCTCTGACTGACCACTGATCAATTACAGGATTATATTCCCAAAGATCATCAAGAATACCGCCATCATTCCCCATGCAAACAAATCCTCTGTTTCCGATTGCAAATGTTACTGCTCCACCTCTTTCACTTGCCGGTAAAGAAGCAATTTGAGTCCATTGATTTGTTCCTGCGCTGTAACGCCAGAAATCGTTTTTAAAAACGTCTTGATTGGCACCCAAACCAACATACCCGTACATTCCTATTGAGAAGGACGATAGTTGATAGCGAACTCCACCGGGGAAATTTGCTCGTTGCACCCACTGGTTCAGACTAGGTTTATATTCCCATAATTCATTCGTATAGGAATTAGGACCAACCTTACCACAGCAGACGTAACCTTTTTGATCAAGGGTAAAAGCCGTAGCAAAATAAATCCCATTTCCTCCACCTCCCGGAAAATTAGCTTTCT
>JAJTDX010000149.1:0-3565 GCA_021298235.1 Cryomorphaceae bacterium
AGACGAACCGGAGTCAATTCTTTAAGTGTTAGCTGCGTGCCGCCCTCTTCCGTATTGATAACGATATTCTTAAAATTCACATGGGCACTTGATTCAGGAGTTGCAACAAACCGACTGCCGATCTGAACGCCATCTGCACCTAAATTCATTGCAGCGAGCATTCCTCGTCCAGTTCCGATGCCGCCTGCAGCTATTAGCGGTATTGAAAGTTGTTCAGCGACCATTGGGATCAGACACAAAGTTGTGGTTTCATCGCGCCCATTGTGTCCTCCCGCTTCGAATCCTTCAGCAACGATGGCATCCACTCCTGCTTCTTGAGCTTTTAATGCGAATTTCACACTTGAAACAACATGTACAACAGTGATTCCTTGTGCTTTCAAAAAGGCTGTCCATATCTTCGGATTACCGGCAGACGTAAAAACGATCGGAACTTTGTATTTGATGATCGTTTCCACGTGTCTTTCTATATCAGGATAAAGCATCGGGAGATTCACAGCAAAGGGTTTGCTGGTTGCTGCTTTGCATTTTAGAACATGTTCCTCAAGTACCTCAGGATACATCGATCCTGAACCAATAATACCCAAACCACCCGCATTGGAAACAGTTGCAGCAAGCTCCCAACCGGAACACCAGATCATTCCTGCCTGAATCAAGGGATAATCAATATTGAAAAGTGATGTTATTCTGTTCTTCATGAATTAAAATACAGCAGCTACATTAAGAAATTAGGACGTCTTACGAAATTAAGAATTTTGAAGGATTTAGATTCTACTAAAGCGAAATTTATTGGTCTTTTTAGCTTTAGGTTCAACCTCTAAAACAATTTTTCCGTCTTTCATTCAAAATTCATTATTTTAGTTTCCAAACAATTATTAAAATGTTCTTGAGATCCTTCCTGTTTGTAATGTTCGTTCTGGCAATCAGAAGTGTTTTTGCGCAGGAGATCAGTCACGATCATTCGATCCTTCATTCTTTCATCGAGAACAAAGGTCAATGGCCCGTCCCGGTCTTGTTCAAGGCACGTTTTTCCGGAGGAAATCTATGGGTTCAACAAAATAAGTTTGTATTCCATCTGCAGGATTTCTCGGCACTGAAGGAATTACATGGTCGTCCGAAGGATACCAATATCGAAGCGTCAATTAAGGAAACTGTTGTTCATTTGAACTTTATTGGATCCAATAAGGTAAACAATATTGAAAAGACGCATGAGACTGAAGCATATTACAATTATTTTATCGGCAATGATCGTTCGAAATGGGCCAGTAAAGTCAGGGGATATGGTGAATCAGTGCTACATGAGTTTTATAATGGGATCGATCTTAAATTGATTGAAGAGCAAGATCAATTGAAGTATGAGTTCCATGTCCAGCCGATGGCCGATCCCTCAAAGATCCAATTTTCATATGCAGGTCACAAGGAGGTAAGGGTCAGTGAAAATGGTGACTTAATTGTTTCAACGGACTTGGGAAATATCATCGAACAGAAACCATACGCTTATCAGATAGTCAACGGGAAGGTCATTGAAGTAACTTGTTCATTCAAAATAGAAGCTGGTCAAGTGGGTTTTCAGCTGGGAGACTATAAAAAAAACGCGATACTTGTTATTGACCCTGTCCTTGTGTTTGCGACCTATTCCGGTTCGATCACAGATAATTTTGGGATGACTGCCACCTACGGTTATGATGGCACGGCTTATTCCGGAGGTATGATCTATGGAAATTCATACCCTACTCCCGATCCGAATGCATATGACGTCAATTCCAATTTCACGGTGGCCAATAACGGTGTTGGTGCAGGATACGGTATAACAGACGTTTTTCTTTCAAAGTATTCGCAAGACGGAACGACGATGCTTTGGACCACATTCCTTGGAGGTGGTGACAATTTACAGGGTACCGAATCTGCTCATAGTATGATCTGCGATGAAGCCAATAATATTTATTTGTATGGCTCAACATCAAGCATCGATTTTCCTATCGTTGGTGGGTATCAGACAAGTCATGCAGGTGGTTCCCCCAATAGTAACCACTATTACAACGGAGTATATTTTACAAACCAGGGAACAGATATTTATGTTGCCAAGATCAGTTCCAACGGACAAAATTTAATGGCTTCAACCTATTTGGGTGGATCAATGAATGATGGTGTGAACAGCAAAGTTACTTCAGGTATCTACAATTCAGTTGCTGCCTACGATTCTTTGACGGCAAATTACGGAGATCAGTTTCGTGGAGAGATCATGCTTGACGGATCCGGCAACTGTTTGATAGCATCATGCACTCGATCTGCAGATTTTCCGGTGCTGAATGCGTTTCAATCAGTGAATGCAGGAATGCAAGATGGAGTGGTTTTCAAATTGTCTTCGGATCTGTCCAGTTTACAATGGTCAAGTTATTACGGAGGATCCAATAATGACGCATGCTACTCTATCAAGATCGATTCAAGTGATAATGTAGTTTTTTCCGGTGGATCAAGCTCGAATGATCTGCCATTCATAAATGGTTGGCAGAATTCATACAACGGTGGCAAAACAGATGGTTTTGTTGTCAAACTGAGTCCGGCAGGTTCTATAGTGACTAATGCTACTTACCTTGGAACTTCCAATTACGATCAGGCATTCTTCGTGGAGATCGATCGTTTGGACAATGTTTTTGTTCTTGGACAATCTGCAGGGGGCACATTTCCTGTGTTTAATGCAGGATTTGTGAATCCGAATAGTAGCCAATTCGTTATAAAGTTGGATCCTACTTTGACAAATAACCTTAATTCAACTGTATTCGGCAATGGTAGTGCGAATATAAACATTTCTCCAGCGGCCTTTCTGGTGGATATATGCGGTAATATGTACATTTCAGGTTGGGGAGCCAATATTCTTCAAGGTACCCCAATGGGCGGAATGCCGGTTTCAGCAAATGCATTTCAATCCATCCCGCCAAATGGTTTTGATTTCTATCTGCTCGTCATAGAACGCGGATTTACTGGAATGCTATACGGTTCCTACCTGGGTGGGAATGTAGCCAATGAACATGTGGACGGAGGAACATCCAGATTCGATAAGAATGGAGTTGTCTATCAATCTGTTTGTGGAGGATGTGGAGGACATTCGGATTTTCCAACGACTACCGGTGCATGGTCAAATTCTAATTTGAGTACCAATTGTAATAATCTCATTTTCAAATTTGACTTTGAGTTAATCCCTGTTGCAGAGTTCACCCCTGATCAGACGATTGGTTGTTCTTCGTTTACTGTTTCGTTGGACAATTTTTCTACAGAATCTGATTCCTACCTGTGGGATTTCGGGAATGGAGACACCTCCACAGTCATCTTTAATCCTGTTATTACCTATGACATTCCGGGCATTTACAACATCAATCTGTACGTTACAGATAGTGTTTGTCTTTTGACAGATACAGCCTCAATTACGATCACAGTCACTGATTCTGTTCAGTTGCAGGTGGTTCCTGATTTCGAATTGTGCGTGCCAACTCCCATAACACTAACAGCGAACTCATCGGGTACTGCTGATTACTTTGTTTGGTCTACATCTGCAACATTCTCCGATACA
>JAJTDX010000149.1:3598-10226 GCA_021298235.1 Cryomorphaceae bacterium
CATTCTCCGATACATTAAATTTTAGCATTGCCGATTCATCAGTGACCATTACACCTTCTGGTCCGATGGTTTATTATGTTCTCGCCGGAAATCCGGGGTGCTTTGCCACAGATAGTGTCGTAGTTGATTTTATAAGTTCTGCAATTAGTCTTGCGGCTAACGATTCGATCTGTGCGGGAGAACTTACAAGTGTAACTGCTATAAATTCCAATCCTACAATCGCTTTTACCTATCTGTGGTCACCTGATTCCGTGATCGTAGTGCCATCGGTCACTTATCAGGTACAGGTTCAACCTCTGGTGACACAATACGTCTATGTCACGGCTTCCTCATCTTCTGGATGTGTTGTAGAGGATTCCATATTGATCGTTGTGAGTAATATTCCCAATGGTACAGTGATCGCTTCTGCATCTGAAACGTTGGTTCCTGAGGGTGGAACGACAATTCTCCTGGGAGAGCCTCCCGGGCTTTCCTATCAATGGACACCGACGGATGATCTCACAAATCCAACGATGCAAACAACCGCGGCAACAGTTCAGGAGACCACTATTTATACCTTGACGGCTTCAGATGGTATCTGTTCGAAATCAGACACTGTATTGGTGAAGGCATATGGTTTTATCTGTGAAGAGCCATACGTATTTGTTCCAAACGCATTTTCACCAAATGGGGATGGTGAAAATGATATTCTATACGTTAGAGGCCCAATGATCGAAGGAATGGTATTTAGAATCTTTGACCGCTGGGGAGAAATGGTGTTCGAATCTACTGATCGCAATTTTGGATGGGATGGTAATTTTCGTGGAAAACCGCTTGATCCAGATGTTTATGACTATTATCTGAAAGCGATTTGTATCGGTGGAGAAGAGTCTATTATCAAGGGAAACATTTCCTTGATGAAGTGATCGAAAATGCTACATTTGTGTTTAATCAAAAGCAACATAAATGAAGAAGATCATAACACCGAAATCCGAAAAATTCCTGGAGTCCTATTTGAACAATCCAAGTCCAACTGGTTTCGAATCTGAAGGCCAAAAATTATGGCTTGCATACCTTAAACCATATATTGATGATTATTTTACGGATAATTATGGTTCTGTTGTAGGTGTAATTAACCCTCAGGCTGAATACAAAGTTGTAATTGAAGCCCATGCTGATGAGATTTCTTGGTTCGTTCACTATATCACGAAGGACGGTTTCATCTACTTGAGAAGGAACGGTGGTTCAGATCACATGATTGCACCCTCAAAGAGAGTGAATATTCACACGGATAAAGGAATAGTTAAAGCGATCTTCGGATGGCCGGCAATCCACATGCGCCAGACAAAAGAAGAAACTCCAAGTTTGAAGAATATTTTTCTTGATTGTGGATGTGACTCTAAAGAAGATGTTGAAAAGTTGGGTATACATGTTGGATGTGTTGTTACATTCGAGGATGAGTTCATGATACTGAACAAGAATCGTTATGTCGGTCGTGCTTTGGATAATCGTATGGGAGGTTTCATGATCGCAGAAGTAGCCCGTTTGTTGAAGGAAACGAAAACCAAACTTCCTTTCGCATTGTATGTGGTGAATTCTGTGCAAGAGGAAGTAGGACTGAGAGGTGCGGAAATGATCGCTCAACGTATTAAACCAAATGTAGCCTTAATTACAGATGTCTGTCACGACACTCATACACCCATGGTCGACAAGATCGAAAATGGGGACTTGAAATCAGGAGATGGACCGGTATTGACCTATGGACCAGCAGTGCAGAATAACTTACTAAAGCAGCTGATCGCAACAGCAGAGAAGCATAAGATTCCATTCCAGCGAGCTGCCGCTTCGCGAGCAACAGGCACGGATACGGATGCTTTTGCCTACTCCAATGAGGGAGTGACCAGTGCTTTGATTTCATTGCCTCTTCGTTACATGCATACAACTGTGGAAACGGTAAGAAAAGAGGATGTTGAAAACACGATCCGATTGATCTTCGAGGCAGTGAAAGGGATCAAGAAAGGACAGGACTTCAGGTATTTTAAATAATTTGAGAATTCAAGAATCATTCTTTTTTTTATCTCTATTTTTTACGGGAATGAAAGCAATAGTTTACATTCGTTAATGCTAACCATAAATACAGTTAATTAAGAAATGCTTATGAAAAAATTTACGTACCTAATCGGTGCCATGTTGGTATCATCAACAGTTCATGCACAGTTGTTTTCAGATAACTTCGATGCCTACACAACAGGTGCACTTGGCCCGCAATCTACTTCCTGGACAACTTGGAGTGGAACAGAAGGAGGAACAGAAGATGGTACTGTTTCTAGTGCTCAGGCGAACAGTGGAACAAAATCAATCTATTTTAACTCAACAGCATCCGGTGGTGGACCACAAGACTGTGTGTTAGATTTCGGACCTCTCTATAATACAGGAGTTTTCACCTTTTCAGCTGATTTTTATGTTAACACCGGTAAGTCAGCTTATTTCAATTTCCAGGGATCACAGACGATCGGGCAGACATGGGCACTGAATGTTAACATGGATACCCAAGGGAACTTAACGATTGATGACGGGATCACGGCTGAATTAGCCATGTCATCCTACACTCCTGCTTCTTGGTTCACACTTACTATCGAAGCTAATCTTTCTTTAGGATTATGGGAGGCGTTCATTGACGGGAATTCAATCGGTGTTTGGCAGAATGGTGTCAACGCTTTAGCGTCACTAGACCTTTTTCCCCTTCAGGGAAGTCAATTTTATGTTGATGACGTGAGTTTTGACCATCAGACTTATACATTAATAAACCTAAATGCTGCAGTCGCTGGATTTGACATTGGCGGGAATATAGCAACACAAACGGTATCCCCGACCGTAACTATTTTGAACGCAGGTACAACTGCGATTACATCTTTTGATGTTACTCTTGATTACAACGGTATTCCAGTTACGCAGAATATTACAGGACAGAACATTGCCTCTTTGGCAGATTACACGGTGACGTTTCCGGGAATTGTTTTAGCACCAGGAACAAATATTGCATCAGCGACAATCACCAATATTAACGGTGGAGCGGATGATGACATAACAGACAATACGGCATCAATTACTGTAAATCCTGTTGTACCTGCCATTGGTAAGATGGTAGTAGGAGAGGAAGGAACAGGAACATGGTGTCAATGGTGTCCACGAGGAGCTGTTTACATGGACCTTTTTGAAACTGAGTACCCTGAATTCTGGGCAGGTATTGCAGTTCACAATGCTGATCCAATGACGGTAACAGCATATGACGCAGGAATGGCAAACTTGATTGGGGGCTACCCAAGTGCATTGGTAGATCGTGGAACGGATGTCGATCCTTCCGGAATGGGACCTGATTTCTATGCACGTTTGCAAACGGCTCCTGTTGCTGTTATTGAAAATGGAGCGACCTGGGATGCGGTAAACAGAATCCTTCAGGTTTCTGTGACTGCTGATTTTCAGACCGCCGCCAACAATAACTTTAAGATTGCATGTGTGCTTACTGAGGATGGTGTAACAGGAACAGGAGCAGGATGGAGTCAGTCAAATGCATATGCTGGAGGAACCAATGGCGTCATGGGGGGGTACGAATCACTTCCGAATCCCGTGCCAGCCGCTACTATGGTATATGACCACGTAGCAAGAGCTATTTCGCCATCTTTCGGAGGATATACGAATAGCTTTCCGGCGACTGTCAACTCCGGCGACATACACACATTGAACTTTACATTCACTATCCCGGCTGGATGGGATGAGAACAGTCTTCATATTATTGGTCTGTTAATTGCTCCTAATGGACGAATTGATAATGCAGGAAAGGCAACAATTACGGAAGCAGTTACCAATGGATATGTCAGTGGAACCCAAGTTGGAGCTGGTGTGCAAGAGTTTGACCAGGTGGATGCTACATTCCAGATCTATCCAAACCCTGCGTCTTCATACACTTCTGTATTGATCAACCTTCAGAAAGAGGCTGATGTTTCATTAAAACTGATCGATATGTCAGGAAAAACAATGTCTTCCAGAAACTTTGGATCAATGAATGGTGCTTCTTCTGTCGAATTGAATACATCCAATCTTGAAGCAGGTGTTTATGTTGTAGAATTGACTGTAAACAATGAAAAGATGGTGAAGCGATTGATAATTGAATAATTAACAATTCATTTTACATGAAGGGCGGCATTTGTCGCCCTTTTCTTTTTGCAAAGAAATGATGCCTATCCTTTTCAATACGGCTTCTAAAGCCTCTAATTAATCTCAAACGTGGATCAAAGCATTGATGGGGGCATGGGTGGCTATGTGGCTTGTTATTGGAGCAACGGTAGCATGGTCTTATTTTACATTCACGTTGACGGATCAGGAAAAGCTTATCATTTGGATTTTCATGACGTTTTGGACATATTACGCCATCCGCGTTTCCCGGTCTTTCTTCTGGTTGTTATGGGGAAAAGAACTAATAAAAATCGATGAGGCAGCTTTTCATTTCAAACGGTCAATCAAGAATTTTGGGCGATCGACACCCTATTATCATGAGAATATTAATAAGATCACCCTTCAGCAGCCAAAAGAACGTTCATTACAAACAGTCTGGGAAGCATCTCCTTGGATACAGGGAGGGGAGCGAATAGAATTCGAATACCAGAATAGGATAGTTCGTTTTGGTAGAAAATTGGATGAGAAAGATGCAAAATTACTTTTTAATTTGATCACCAAACGTATTGAGGAGCGCATGCGAAAAATACGCGATTAAAAATTTTCTACATAGTTTCCGTTACTTTTTCAGTTTTCGATGTTTTCGGAATGTATATGAATATTCTATGAAAGCTTACCCTCTTCTTTTCTTCATAGTTCTGCCATTTGTGCAATGTGGCAAAGCTTCGTCTGAGTATAAAATAAAAGCACCTGAAAGTGGTGATACGATCGCAAGATCCTCCATGGATACCTCGGGAAGGATTTTATTGGAAAGGTTTAACGTGCCGGAAAATTACGAAAGAACTCAGGCTAATCCTCAAGATTTTTGTTTTTACCTGCGCAATTTGCCTTTAAAACCTGCTGGTGAAAAGGTTAGGTATTTTGATGGCGGCGTAAAAGAAAAGGAGAATGTTTATGCAGCAGTAGTTGATCTCCCTATTGGAAATCGTGACTTGCATCAATGTGCAGATGCAGTTATGCGTTTGCGAGCAGAATACCTTTGGCATCAAGGTCGTTATGACGAGATACATTTTAATTATACCAACGGATTTAGATCAGAATATTCAAGATGGATGAAAGGAGACCGAATCCTTTTTGATAGTGGTAAAGTGTTCTATCAGAAACTTTCAGAACCTTCAAATACAGCAAAGGACCTTTGGAAGTACCTTGAACAGGTATTTACATATTGCGGAACTCTCTCCCTTTCAAAAGAGTTAAAACCAATTGAGGTATTGAATATCGAACCGGGAGATGTATTCATCAAAGGAGGCAGTCCAGGACATGCTGTGATCGTGCTTGATGTCGCCAGAAACAAAAATACGGGCAAAAAAATCTTTCTTTTGGGACAAAGCTACATGCCAGCTCAAGAGATACAGATACTCATCAATCCGAATAATTCAGAACTCAGCCCTTGGTATTCGGCAGACTTTGGTGAAGTTCTTTATACCCCAGAATGGACGTTTCAAAAGAATCAACTAATGCGTTTCCCCTAAGAGACTAAAGTCTTTTTTCCATTAAGTAATGCTGTAGAATCCCGAAAAGTTTGTGTGAGGGTTCGATAAGCGTATAACCGAGTTTTAAGTAAAAGTCCACTGCGTAGTCTCTAGCATGAAGGATTATCTTGTTGTCACCGCGCTTTTTTGCTTCATTTTCTGTTGCTTCCATGATCATGCGTCCATATCCTGAGCCTTGCTGGTCCGTTTCCACAGCAACGAAGCGAACCTGAGCGGTTTTTTCTCCACTGTGGTCTAAACGTGCGATCGCTTTAAGACTTTTGTCATGATACAATGCAAAGTGGATTCCGGTTTCATCTCCCTCATTGCGTTCGCTTCCCCGAGACTGACCTAAAGGTTCGCGCAGAACGCGAAATCTCAGGTCGTAATAGTCTTCCCATTCTTCGGCTGTTTCAGGTGCCTTGATCACTATTCCCATTTGAATGCTATTGATGAAACACGTTCTGTCTGAATACCATTGATCAGTTCACTGCGTACCAATGAATGGGACTGCTCGCCTTCAAACACCTCCTTCAGATCCTTGATCTTACCGGCAGGAACATTCTCCGAAAGCATCCTTTGGAGGATCTCGTCAGTTTTACGAACAGCAATCTTTTCCTGCAGGATCGTTTGAAGTTCTGTTCTATTTACTACCCGAACTGGGTTCGTTGCGAATTTTGGGTCGTTAGGCAATAGTTCCAGACCGAGGAATAAACACAGTTTTCTAAAGTGTGTATCACTTCCGATCGTGAAGGTGATCAGATCGCCATCCGATGTTGTGAACAGTTCCCCGTATGGTGCAATGTTCGGGTGCAAGCTTCCGATCCTTTTTGGAATGTGTCCACCCATTAGATAGTTGGACGCTTGATTAACCAAACTGCAAACGGCCGCATCATATAGCGATACAGAAACTGTTTTGGCTACTCCAGAGCGTTCTCTTTCCA
>JAJTDX010000150.1 GCA_021298235.1 Cryomorphaceae bacterium
AAGTTTGGTTTATTCATAACGCTCTAAAGACGTATTATTATAATGATAATATCTCCTCTTAATCGGTCGCAAAAATAGGGCACGATACTGACATAATATCCACAGTTTTAAAAAAAATTTGCCTTTCTTTTAAAATAGTTCAACTACGCTGGCCGATTTACGTACGATATTTAGTTTTTGTTTAAAGAATTTATTGCCATCGCTTCGCCTTCTTTATCCGATTTTTGCACAAATGTTTCAACGATTAAAAAATAAATGGGGCGTGAACTGGTGGCAGTTTACCCTGATATTCACCACATTTGCTTTGGGGGGGTCTTCATGTGCCAGAGCGGGAAGCTGGCTCTTATCTTTTATGTTGACAGAAAAAAACTGGATATACTGGATATTATACGTGCCTCTGATTACATTGCTCTGGCCGTTTTGTGTGTTACTCATCAGCATCCCGCTTGGTCAGTTTGTTTTTTTTAAAAATTATCTTCAGCGGATGTGGCAAAAAATTAGCGGCAAATGATGTGTTCCAGGACAGGCATCGCCATATTTGCTTCAGGATCAGGCACGAATGCCGCCAAGCTGATGGACTATTTCAAGCATCATGCGCATATTTCCATTCGCCTGCTCGTATGCAATAATCCCCATGCCGGCGTGATTGAGAAAGCAAAAGATCATCAGATAGAGGTTCTGATGATTGATAAAGAGCTGTTTTTCAGAGGAGACGGATACGTAGATATATTAAAAGAACGGGGAGTCGACTGGATCATACTGTCCGGATTTCTGTGGAAGATCCCAAAAACACTGACTGACGCCTTCAAGGATAAGATCGTGAATATCCATCCCGCTCTTTTGCCTAAATACGGCGGAAAAGGCATGTATGGAAAGCATGTGCATGAAGCAGTCATTGCTGCGCGTGAAGCAAAAAGCGGTATCACCATTCATCTGGTCGATGAAATCTACGATCACGGACAGATCATTTTTCAGGCTGAATGTCCGGTAGATTCAACCGATACCCCGGAAACACTGGCGAAAAAAGTACAGGAGCTGGAGCATACACATTTTGCAAGGGAGGTGGAGAAGATCGTTGTCAGTCCCGCCTGAGGCGGGACTGATGTCGGGTTGTCGGGTTGTCATGGTGTTGGTGCTAGAAAGTATCCCCCTTTGGAGGGGGATTTAGGGGGAGGATAAAGCAATAAAGGTATACGTATACATATTCCTGATACTTGAAACATATCATCCTATATATCATCTTATCATCATGCGTCGTTCCGGCGATAGCGCAAATAAAAATCAGCGGTACGGTATACGACAGCACCAAACGTAATCTGGTAGAAGGTGTACAAATCGTCTGCACCTGCGGTACGATGAGTTTCAGCGACAGTACCGGCGGATATTCCATTTATGCCGGCGAGAAAGACTCTATCTTTTTCTTTTACCGGGACAAACCAACGCGATTGTTTGCCGTCGCGGAAATTCAGGATTACAATGTCTTTGATATAGCCCTGCATCTTTATGTGCCCGGACGTTACAAACAATTAAAAGAGATTGTCATTTACGGTAAAAACAGGCAGCAGGACTCTATTGAAAACCGCTTGCAGTATGATAAAGTTTTCCGCTATACACCCGGTGGAATTCAGTTGAGCAACGCCGCTCCCGGTTCCGGCATCGGCGTGGGGTTGGATATAGAATCACTCATCAATGTATTTCGTTTCCGTCGCAACCGCAGCATGCTGCGCTTTCAGGAAAGACTGATCAAAGAAGAACAGGACCGGTATATCAATTATCGGTTTAACGAAACCATTATCGAAAAGCTGACTCCTCTGGAGAAAGGCGAAAAAATGAAACAGTTCATGCTGCGTTACCGTCCGGAGTATGAATGGCTCACGACCATGCTGGATATAGAACTTTATCAATACATACAGCTGGCGGCAAAGGAGTTTATTCACTTTTAAGTTTTAACTATTTACTTTTATACTTAAATGCATCACATGGACCAAACCAAATTAGGCATCGGCACCCGCTTGCAGCATACCCAGCACGGCCCCGGCGTAATCGTAGGCGTGAAATATGCCACCTATCTCATTTCCTTTATCAACAGCGGTATCTTGGAGATCGACAAGGCCGATACGCAACTGGATGAAATCATTCCCGAAAACATATCTGAAGAAATTGAAACACATAGCGAAGTAGAAAAAAGTCTGCTCAAAATACTTCGTTTATGGGGTAACGTTAGTGAACCGGTACCCCTCGGCGATCGCTGGACCGGCGGCACGATGATCCTCCAGCCTGCAGACAAGTCCCTCAAGCCCAAAGACATTCCCATAGAAGATTTCTTTCATAAGATAGTCATGCTGCGTGATCGTCTGCGCGTACTGGAGCAGAACATCAACAGCTCGAAAAATTTATCTGATGAGGAAAAAGTGAATATCCAGCAATATATCACCCGCTGTTACGGTTCACTCACCACCTTCAATGTGCTTTTTAAAAACAAAGAACAGTGGTTTGTGGGGGAGAAAAGCAGCTAGTGGTTTCGGACAGGGGATAGATTTAGAAACATCAAGTAAAATACTAATGCAAAATACCATTTGTATACTTTGTCAGAGCTTTATGATGAAGGAAGGTGTTCGCTTTGAGGATTTTCGAAAGGCATTAACACTTGTTCCCAAAGCAGAGAAGCCAATTACGTTAATTGATAAAAGCAAATACTATAAACACGTCTCGAACGAAGCCGGAATATTACACATTGATGGAAAAGATATTTTTCAACTATCCATATCAGAATTTAAGCAAACAGGGTTGTTGGAAGTGGATTCCCTTGGGGAGAAAGAGATTTACTTAGATGACAATAAAAAAATTGAACTTGTTTCTGAATCAATAAAATGGATTATTGTTGTGGATCCGAATTGTGAATTTGGGTTGTTCTTTTATATGTTTGACTTAAAAATCAGAGATGAAAATAGTTTGCACACTTTATCTGAAAACAGTAAAATATTCAGGTATCTAAAAGACCCCGGCGGGCGTTCTATGAATGTATTAAAAGTGTTCGACCACGGAAGCAAAGTAGCCGAGATTTCTTTTTACAGTATTTTCGAACAATCCGCTCATACGCTAAGCTCGAAACTGAATTTCATAAGTTCAAAGCCTGTTCAATTACATTTTCTGGATAAAAACTCTTTTTTGATGCCTTCTGAAAGAGAATCGTATTGCTATAATTTATTAAGAATCCCGGCTTCGCCCAATAAAGAAATAGAAAAAAAGTATTTTGATAAAAATCAAAATCATGTTTATGAAAATTCGTCTCTGTATTCTTTTGTGATGAGTGAGGGGGTTGTCATAGCTTCTCCTTATAAATCACCCAGGCAATTGGTTTCTAATTTTTTTGCCGCGCAACTTCTTGCCCTCTTTCATAAAGAAAGAACCATATTTCTTCTTTCTCATCAAGCAAAAAAAATGTATGGCGCCAATCATGGTTCTCTTTCCGATGGAAATATTAAAAAACTTAAGTCTATCAGAAAAGTTATAAATCTAAGCACTTTTTTTGGTGGCATGCCCATTTCACAATACTCTGAAATTCAAGAGGTATATCGCCACTTGAAAAACAATTTTTTTGGTGGGGAGGACTTTATTCAAATCAAAGAATCATTAAATGAAGTGAGTTTGCTCATACAGGAAGAACTGGAACAGGAGGGCATAGATCGGGAAAGAAAAATTGGAATGATTTTGGGAGTGTTAGGTATTACCGGATTTATTTCTTTCATTTTTGATTATTTATTGATCTCAAAAAACGAGAAACTAATTGACACTCTTGATTTTCCCCTGAACGCCTTGCCCTTTTTCCTGTTTTTGATTACTTTCGTAATTATTTGGCGGTTTTTAAACAAAAAATCTCATGATTGATTTTAAAAAAGAAAATGACCATTTTGTTTTGACACTTGGATTTGATTTTGTGACAAAAGCTCCTAAGCGGATTATTCCGATATCTAAGGAAGAAGCGATCGAAATAGCCAATAAATTTGACGAATCATTTGCGGAAGCCATTGGAGAAAATGAAATGACATGGTCAATGAACGAACTGAAATTAACAGACGCTCCGGAACATCCTTTTGGATGGACAGACACTCGTAAGAGAACCATGCTCCATTACAACAATCTGAGCTGGCACATGATAGCACCGGAAATTGCAGAGATAGGGCGGTTGGCGAAACGGGCAATACAAAACGATGTTTGAAATTTTTTCAAAAGAAGAAATTCTCCA
>JAJTDX010000151.1 GCA_021298235.1 Cryomorphaceae bacterium
ATAAGATCGAAATCCTCGGGAATCCAATTCCTAAATCGGATTCAGATGTCGTGGGAAGTTTTGACCAACCGGAATCATTTGAGTTTGAGTATGAAATCGGTCTTTCACCAAAATTTGAAATTCCACTGAATGCGAAAAGCAAATACGACTATCTCCAGGTAAAGGTAGATGAGGATTTGATCAACAAACAAATTGAAGACCTAACGAGACGTTACGGTAAACTTGTTTCAGCAGATTCTGTCGGAGAAAAGGATCTTGTAATGGCTCAATTTGTAGAACTTAACGATGACGGAACTGTGAAGGAGTCGGGAATACTTCATTCCTCTACTGTATCTATGGAGTTTGTAGAGGACCAGTCCGTAAAAAAGGAATTGGTCGGAAAGAATATTGGTGATAAAGTCACGGTTGATCCTTCCAAAGTTTCCCGTGGTGGAAAAGACACTGCCGCAATGTTGGGAATAACTGAAGAGGCGCTCGGTACAATTTCTTCGAAATTTCAGCTGACCATAAACGAGATCAAACACATGGAAACTGCGACGCTGGATCAAGAACTTTTTGACAAACTGTTTGGTCCTGGAACGGTCAATTCAGAAAAAGAATTGCGTGAACGAGTCGCTTCTGATTTAAAAGGAATGTTTTCCAACGACTCTGACCGAATGTTAACGCGAGACATTTATAACGATCTATTGGAAAAAACCAAGGTGAGTTTGCCAGATCAGTTTCTAAAAAGATGGATAAAACTATCGAATGAAAAGGAGATTACAGAGGAGCAGATTGAGCAAGAATATGGTAGCTACGCCAAAGGGTTGAAGTGGCAGCTGATTCAAGGAAATATCTTCAAAGAAAACGAGATTGGTTTAGATCATCAAGAGGTGGTTGACTTTACCAAGGGACTCGTTATTAGTAACTATGCACAATACGGCATTCCTGCTCCGGAAGATGAGCAATTGACATCTACAGCACTATCTGTCTTAAAGAACAAGGAGGAGGCAAACCGTATTTATGATATGCTTGCTGAACAGAAGTTAACTAAATATTTTAAAGATACTGTCAAACTCAACGAGAAGCAAGTCACATACGATGAGTTTCTTGCGCTCGCATCCAAATAGAACTTTATAACCTCAACATTGTTGGGGTTATTTTTTTTGAGACTGATGAAGACCTCGGACGGATTTGGACATATAAAACATTTTATCAGGTTTTCTCTGGTAATTAGTCCGCTTGTATTTGTTGCGTTAACCGCAGTTGCCCAGCCTTCAGCAGTTGCTAGAAAAAAAAAGCGATACAACTATATCCTGACTGCAGGATATATGTTTGTCAATGACAATGAAGAGAAATTCAACAATCTTCTGGTGGGAACCAATTCATGGAATTTTGCTCCATATCCTGCCTATTTATCTGTCAATAAGTTTTTACGAAAAGGACTAAGCCATCAATACTTGGCCTCTTTCACTCCGTATCGCCCAAACATCATTGTTAACGATACTTCGAATGTAAAAGGATTCCTGGCCAGCGTCGATTATGCCTTTCGAATAGATCCAAACAGATATATAAAAAGTATGCCCAGGGAGATCGATCCATTCGTCATGTTTGGAGGAGGAATTACGTATCGTCAGATTGGTGTTGGTAGCCTTACACCTCATCTCAACATGAACATTGGGATCCATTTCTGGTTTACAAAAAATTGGGGTCTCGAACTGCAGGCCGTTGGAAAGCTCGCTCTTCTTCCGGACATTTATTTCACAAGAAACGATTATTTCCAACTTTCAGCAGGTGTAAGTTATCGAACCATTCCAAGTAAGAAGTACACCAAAAGCAAAAAAAGGTACAAGTGGCTGAACGAACGTCAGCGCTACCGAACACGAGATACCCGTTAGTGTATCACAACATCGAATGGCATTCGCATTTGTATGCGTGACATGGAAGAAATCCGTTGAAGGTGCTTGTATTGTTCCAAGAGCTCTGCAGGTAGCTTAGCGTTTGAACGAATGATCTTTGAATTTTCTTCACCTTCGTTCAATTCTTCGAGCAACTCAATGAACTTATCATCTTTTGCTAATGGATAATACAACACTCTTGCCTCTTTAATATCGGATAATTTAGCTGCATGTGCTATTGCGTCTTCCAATCCACCAATTTGGTCTACCAATCCAATTTCCTTCGCATCCAGACCAGTCCAAACTCTTCCTCGGGCAATGATATTTACCTGTTCCCGAGACATTTTCCTGCCTGTGGAAACCCTTGTCAGAAATTGTGAATAGGTACTGTCTACTTCGCTCTGTATCATGGCCAATTCTTCTTTGGTTAATTTGCGATTCGTACTCATCACGGAATGGCTGTTCGTTGATGCTCTGTCGAAGGTGATACCCAATTTATTTTCAAACATTTTTCCGGTATAGGGGATCATCCCGAATACACCTATCGAACCTGTGATAGTTGTCGGTTCAGCGAAAATTGCAGTAGCCGGTGCGGCGATGTAATAACCACCTGACGCAGCGACATCACCCATTGAGACGATGACCTTTTTAACCTTGTTGGTCAGGTAAACCTCTCTCCAGATTTCTTCGCTCGCCAGTGCGCTTCCACCAGGACTGTTGATCCTGAAGACAATTGTTTTGACCGATTTGTTTTTTCGTGCATCTCTAAACAACTTGCAAATGTCTCGGGAAGTAAGCTCATCTCCGTCCGTGGAAACTTCTCCCTCAGCCAGAATAACAGCGATATTTGGCTTGTCATTTTTTGTTAAAAGTTGATTCTGCTTGAACTTTTTACGGGTGTATTTTTCGAAATCCAACAGTGTCAAATCCTCGGGATCATCGAGTCCCACTTTTTTAGCGAGAATTTCCATGACCTCATCACGATACTTAACCCCCTTGAACATGTTCAAATTCAACCCGTCTTCAGCTCGCTTGATTTTCATTTGTTCGGCAATTGTATGCAGCGTATCCACTGAAATTGCAGTTGATTTGGACATATCCGTTCTCAAATCTTCCCACATGGAGCTCAGATAGCGGTTAATCTGAACTTTGGAGGAGTCGCTCATTTTGTCTCTGAAGAATGGTTCTACCGCACTTTTGAAATCATTGTTGGATCCTCTGATCACTTGAACTTCTACTCCCAGCTTGTCCAGTGCACCCTTGAAAAATGTAAGCTCAGTCCCCAAACCTAAAAACTCCATTGCAGAAGAAGGAAAAGCATAATTTTCCTTCGCAACGGAGGATAGGTAAAACTCTTTTTGAGAGATCAATTCACCGGCATTGTATGCCACTACAAACTTTCCACTCTTTTGAAATTCCTTGATCTTATTACGAATTTCTTTTGCTGTGGCATATCCACAATTGAGGTCACCGATTTCAAGAAAAATCCCTTTTATCTTCGAATCTTTCTGTGCAGCCTCAAAGCCATACAGCAGATCACTTAGTCCCAGAGTATTTGTGAGCTCGAAATTCATCGGGTCAATGCTGATATCTGAACGTTCTTTGATCTCTCCATCTAAGGTAACATGCAAAACAGAGTTGTTCCTCACCGCAAGTGGTTTTGGACCAAACTCACCGAAGCTGCCTATGATGCCTCCCAGAACCAGAATAAATAGGAAGATTCCTATGATAGACATTATGGATACCGCCAAAAGACTTGGCCAAAAAATTCTTCCGAACGAAATTGGTTTATCAGACATGTGTGTTTATTATGAATTTCGAAAATAACAACGTTCTTCGCTATGCCCAACCTATTTTATACCAAAGGCGTTTAGTCCACGATGAACGTAAAAACTATAGGATGAATGTGAATGTTGTTAACTCAATGAAATCATTTGTCTTTGTTGATGGTTTGTTTGTCGAAAAATTATTTTCTACCCGTATTATTGATTATTTTCGAAATCTGAACTAATGCTAAAAATTATGAGAATCACTTTGGTCTTATCTGTCATATTCTTGTCATTGACATGTGTTGCACAAAAATATTCACGGGTTAAAATTTACACCAACGCAGAAGGCCTGCTACGTTTGTCTGAATTGGGCGTACCTGTAGATCATGGAACGTACAAACACGGAGAATTCTTTATTTCGGAATATTCGGATTCTGAATTATTGACAATTAAGGAGAATGGATTTTCTTTTGATGTATTGATCGACGACGTTCAAGCTGATTTTTTAGAGCAAAACGCGCTTAATAAAGCTCCTGAGCAGAAAAATGCGTCTTGTTCAGGTGCTACCGGTGGTGGCACATCTTCGTTCGAATTTCAGATAATCCCAATACGGACGAGGCTGCTGAACCCAAGGTTCTCTACACGGCGATACATCATGCTCGCGAACCGATGAGTCTGATGGAAACAATTTTTTATATGTGGTATTTATTGGAAAACTATTCTACCGATGAGGAAGTGAAGTATTTAGTTGATAACATGCAGATGTATTTTGTTCCGTGTATCAATCCAGACGGATATGTCTACAATGAGACTACGAATCCTACAGGTGGTGGAATGTGGAGAAAAAATCGTCGTAACAATGGGGGAGGTTCATATGGAGTGGATCTGAACAGAAATTACTCCTATGGATGGGGGACAACCGGTACAAGCACTAATCCAAACAATGATACATATTGTGGTCCTTCTGCGTTCTCTGAGCCTGAAACTCAGGCAATGCGCTGGTTGGTTCAAAATAATGATTTCAAAACAGCATTCAATGCCCACACATACGCTGAGGCCATATTATTTCCGATAGGTACGACAACCGCTGAGTTTGCGCCACGTCACGACTGGTTTCAAGATGAGGGAAATCACATGGTTCAATACAATGGATACACGGCAATGAAGAGCTCAGGCCTTTATCCTGCTTCTGGAGATTCGGATGATTACATGTACAAAGTAGATATTGGTGTGGGACAAAAAGATACCATTATGGCGCACACACCTGAGGTAGGTACGGCTTTCTGGCAACCATCTTCACAAATAGATGCTACATGTAAAGAAATGGTATTTTCAAACTTGGTTTTAGCTCATTTGTCTAGAAAATATCTAATTGTACAAGACGTTGATCCTTCTTCGATCGCTACCTTGTCCGGGAACTTCAATCATTCGGCACAACGACTTGGTTTGGAGGATGGTCCTGTAACAGTTTCAATTGAACCATTGCTCAATATTTCGTTTGTTGGAGCACCTATTGTTCATGACATTCCATGCAGGGCAACCGCAAATGGTGCAATTTCCTACTCGTTAAATCCTTCAATTCAATTTGGAGATCAGATTCGATATGTATTGAAAACGGATAATGGGTTGTGGATTAAAAAGGATACTATTACTAAAACCTATGGTGCTTTAACATTGCAGGCGCTCGAAGATGGTGCAACAACAAACTGGACCGCAGCACCTTCATCCACAAGCTGGAATTCTACAACAAGTACTTTTGTTTCAGCCTCAACTTCATACACAGAGAGCCCTTCAGGAAACTACAGTAACAATCAAAACAAGACCTATACTTATGATAACCCAATTGACTTGACCAATGCCACCAACGCCATGATCTCCTACTATGCTAAGTGGGCGATTGAGGCAGACTACGATTATTGTCAGTTTCAAGTTTCTACTGACAATGGGTCAACATGGATTGGTCAA
>JAJTDX010000152.1 GCA_021298235.1 Cryomorphaceae bacterium
ACCGGCCGCGGAGAGAAATCCAATCTCTCAAAAGGCCAAACCGACTCGCATAGGTCGAAGGACCCTTGCGGAGGCTGTGCGTCCTCTGTAAACCAAATTTAATATCTGGCAGAATTTATTTGATCTACGGATACGTACAATTGTATCATACAATACGTATTATTTGTGTTAGATCCAATTTATTTTTATTTTATCAATTTATTGTATCAACTCAGTATACATACTAATTTTGTTCAACTGTGCAAAAGTAATGTAATACAATTTAGTGTTTCATCAATGCATGATTTAAAATAATTCAGATAAAGTAAAAACATTGATTGCATTTAATTGTATCTAATACGAATTTCTAGTTTCATAAGTCAAATTAATTTTAATAAAATACAACTTATTTCAACCTTTAACAATTTGTTTTATTTGTTTAATTCGCCGCTGCAATTCCAATGGCTATTTTGGCACCCCATCCTCTACAATTCCAACGGTTATCACAACTTCCCCCTCTCACCGTTTCGGCGATGGGCGACCCTCCCCCCCCCATCTGTTGCACCAATTGCCATGATAAACAACTGAAGTGTGAGGCGCATCCGCACACCAAAGGGTCTTGTTATCACTGCATCGTTAACGGCCTGCAGTGTCTATTCCTACCCACTTTCATTACTCCTCGGCATGCATCTCCCCCGACGACCAACGTGTCGTTGTTCCAGCGCAATTGCGTTCATTGCACACGGAGTCACCAAAAATGCGTATTCGATGCTGATTTTCCATCGCAATGCCAACGTTGCATGAAACTCAGGACTTCCTGTTTATTCAAACTATCATCACAAGGCCGCCGTACAGATTTGATTGCACATACTGATGCCAACGATCTCAACTGTTGTCCTGTCAACGCGAACGAGAGTGTTCACTCTCCTCATCTTAATGATGTTGATAGCTGCCACGGTCGCGTTTGTCCCGTCACTGTTGAGAATTCTGGTGTTTGTGATGAACGGTCTCATTTGTCTCTTCGCCCTCCGTCGTGGGTGCATGTCTTTGCCAAGTCTACTCAGCCCTCGTCAATCAGGACGCAGGCTGCCTCGATTGCATACATCGAGCAGCCTGTACACAAAAAAGCAAGACATCGTCGTAGTAGGCGTTCGACGAAGAAATTGCGCAAGCAGCAAAGACTTCTTACTGAAGTTGTTGTTCCAACAACTATCAAACAGAATCTTCTCTCAGAATCTGATATTGTAAATGAAGTTGTAGTTGTCGATGGTGGTGATGACGGTAATCCTCCAATACTTCCTCCCGACGGTGTTACGTGGCGCTGTCTGTCGATAATAGGAGGAAATCATTTGCACGCCCGAGACGAAACTGATCCTTGTCGCGGACTTTCCTTTGCTCGCGTTGGCGGCGTATTACCTTTCATACGATTCCCTCGGCAACAGTCGTTGGACATTATTCGTCAAATGTCACTGAAGGACATCGTTTGTGCGCTCGAGGAATGTGAGAAGCTGAAGAAAACATCCGTGACGAGAAGCGACAATAAGCGCATCTTTGGAGATTACGGCAAGCCTGTAATGTATACCTGTGCAGGTGTGCAGGTGTCTAGAAACAGTCCTGATGTGGTTGACTTCAACTCTTATCTAGAGAAATTGCCACAATATCACCAGACAATTCTTATGAAGTTAATGAGGTATATCGAACGTTGCTACGAGTCCATCGTGGATAGTGAAGTTATCTCTCACATGTTTCATGCTAAGCAAGTGGTTCCCTTCAAAACAATGACTATGCCGGGTTCATCTCAGAAATCAATGCTCAAGTACTATGGAGCACTAGCATTTGGTTGTAATGTGTTTCTACGATGTCATACCGATTCCGATTTCACAATGAGCATCGCACAGATCCACTTAAAGGGAAAGGCCACATATGAACTTGACGATGATATTGTGGTATATTTTTGTTTCCCCACTTTGGGAGTTGCGGTTCCTATGCGGCCGGGCAATTTGCTTCTCTTCAATTCTCTTATACCACATTGTTTGTCGTCAAGATGCAGGCAAGATGACAAAATCTACAGCTTAGCAACGTACCTCAAGACATCAGTTGTTGGAATGAACAATAACCAATTGCCCGTCAGTAGCAATCAATCTTTTCTAGCTGAACGATATCGTCATGCCATGGACGGTTAGTTCCTTTATTAGTTGCACCATTTAATTCGTTCTACTTTTGTCATTGTACAGATCAAATAATCTATTTATCAGTTCAAATTTATTTGATCTAATACGGACAAATTGTTTGTCAGATCATGTTTATTTGCTTTTAATCCATTTTATGCGATTTGTATGATTGCCAATTCATATCAATACAAATAACTCTATTCTAAAATTGATGTTACTTTAACACAGATGTAATAACGTATTAAATAGATCATGTTTACATTAATTTAAAGCATGTTATTTGATTTCTATTCTATCTCCAAAGTAACGGCTCCAATTTCTTTTCGGTAAGACCACATAAAACGTGTTACATTCCTCGTCAATGTTATCTGGAAATACACACAATGGATGAACAAGAGCATCTATTGGAACTGTAACGAAAGAAATATTAAAATCTGTTCCCAACTTGAACTGAACGACGAAATTTCTCTCGACTGTGTTCCAAATAATTGGTTTTGACGAACACTGTATAGCCGCTTCTTGTTTACCATCAATGGACACATAGCCAAGTATTCGTGATGGGTAGTGAGTTTCGACAGCATTGTCTTGATCGTCTTGTTCTTCAAAATGAACAAGTGCCCAATCATACCACTTGCTTCCGTGAAAGGAGGGGTGAGCATAAAACGCAGTTCGTATTCCTGAACAACTGATGAGTGCTTTGGTGTATCCGGTAACATTTGTGCCAACAGATGTTTGTAGTCGATGACATAACATCTTTACAAAATCCTTGTGCAGATGGTGATTTCCGTTCGTTTTGTTTCTTTTCCCATCATCAAATGTCCATTTAACTTCAACCGTTTTCTGCGACTCCATAATTTGTAGTACCTGCTCTGTGACAACAAAATCATATCGTCCTGTCAAGCTGATCGACATGTCCTCCAGTTGGGTTGTGCTTTCCATCTTATCGTTGTCTCCTCCATATTGCTTACAACTATTCATTTCGAATAAACATTCTTCGGCGGCATAACCGGAAACCATCATGTTATGGTATTGAAGCGCAGTCTGCTGTGCGAACTCACTAACTCTCCTCTGGGTTCTTTGTCCCGGTATCTTTATAAATTGTTTGTGTGCAGATTCTCCAGGTCCACCGTAGAAGTTGATACCACTTCCAAAGAGCATCATATACTCCTGCATTTTGGTCATTCCATGCATCTTTGGAAGGTTATACCCATTTGTATTATCCTTTCTTGGAAAAAATTGTTGCAAGGATCGTAGCACCTTTCCTATTTCTTCACGTGCACATCTTACTTCGTTTTTATTATTTGCATCATGGAACCATTCCTCCATAGAGAGATATAGCTTCAAGAATTCAATGAATTGTTTCCATCTGCGGTCAGACAATTTCAAACTTCTCTTTAGTACAGCTGAACCACTGCTGGTATAAGCAATGCACAGTAGTCGGAATAGATTCCCTTTTCGCTCCGACGACTGACATTTGGTGCCATCGATAAGACCATTCCGCATTGATCCTCTTGGGAAATCCCGTTCACTTTGCCTCTTTATAATGTTTGATATATCAATGTGTAGTTGATCGATTATGTCTCTGTCTTGACCACCTCCGATTTGATGTCTCAATGATTCAAAGATGTACATTATCAGTCCACTCCCTGACGTGTGTAACAGCTCCGGAGGGAACAACTTGTACAATCCATGAACAATGTCCGATAGCGGAAGATTCTTATCAAGCAGTGCGTTCACAATGTCATACATTGACCTCGATTGGTAGTATTCCTTACCACCGTCTTCATCATTTCGTTTCCGTTTTTTTGCCAGTCTTAATTCATCCAATGTCCTGTATTTACATTGGGGATTGGGATCACTTAAATCATGATATCCACATTCGCAATCCCGATATGGTCGTTTGACACCCTCCCTGTTCCCTGGAAACTGACCAACCAATTTGTTGTTTCCTTCAGTATCTCCGATGAAGAAATGAATCCATACTTTGACCCGCACAGTTTTACCCAAGACAGTACAATCGAATCCATTAGTCTTGTGGATCTTCTTAAGTGAATGCAAAACAAACGTAATGGTCTCCAAAACTTTGGATTGTTCCTGGCTGCCCGATTGAAAAGAGTCAGTGTGAATATGACTGGAGTCAAAGAAAGCGCTCCGTGAAGATCTGTGTGAGTCTTATCCAAAAAAATAATCAATGCCACCGGCATATCCATTCTGCCTGTACAATATCTAATCCGAGCAGGATTCCAAGCGTCACCGGTGTGTATCTCACTGTATTTTTTATTCTGAGGATGATCATGTTGTACCTCTCCGGTCAATACATTGTAACCTTCGGCAAAGTTGGACTCATTCATTATACTCTGATCGGTCAGCAAACTGCTTATCATGTGTTTCGCATCAAAGACCGGAACAGTGACAAGTGAGTCGTCGTGTAACCGAACAGTACCATTCACTGGCCTAAGACAAGTTGTATTGAGTGATTTCTCTGTCGATTGCAGTAGTGATCTTCTAGATTTGAACTTGTCCAATCGGCTGAAACTGGGTGAGGATATATAACTACTAACGAGGTGGATAATTTCATCGTAGAGAAGCAAACTGGCCTTGTGTTTGAGAAGAATGTCATTTAGCAGGACCTGAAACTTAGTCACAGCCATTGTTTTTCTGCGTAACGGACAGAAGCCACTGGCATCTTGGTTGTTATCGTTATCAGAATCGAATGGTTGTATGAAATCGCCGTCATGATTATACGAACGTTCGTCGTCGGATAGGACAGATCCATTGGGCAGAAATGGAGCCGAAGAGCGGCGCATCGATAACATAGGATTGGCCATACGGCGTGGTAATTCTTCTGATGATTTAGCATCAATTGTTCTTGTACAATGCCTAAGATGTATCTTCAAACCCTTCAAACTGGAATACCACCCTAGGCAGTTCGGGCATAGTTTGTTTGTAGGATTGGCATTCATGGAGGATAGTGTAGTGTATCTGGAAATCAAATTTTAACGTACTGTGATACAATTAGTTGCATCAAACATACAATTAATTTCTGCGTGTGACAATTTGTAGCGTACAAGTAAGAGGTGCTTGACGAAGTTGTGTTGTGGTGTAAGTGTGGGGGAAGTGTGGGGGAAGTGAATTATGTGACCGGGTTCCGTAGTAACTACGATTCAATTTTTCACAAGAAAATGGTAAAAAATTCAAAATTCATACTAGCTATTGCATTAACTGAAAATTTCCTACTGCGAGGAATTAGTATATTGTAACAAAATGCAAGAAACATCAAAATTTAAAAATTTTGCGTTTCTGTACTAAATTGTTTAGCTAAAGGAACCTATAAATTTCTGTACGTACATTGAAAAGGAATTCATACGCTAATTTTTTTTAAATAAAAGCGAGAAAAAACATGATAGTAAAAATTTGAATCCGTGGCGCCGTTGGTGGAAACGAAAAAAATGATCTGAGATACAATGTTTGGGATCTATAGTAACTTCCCCCACTGGGATCACAACCTCCACCACGGATAAAAACGACAACGGCAACTCACAATGGCAAAGAATCGACAACGAATGTCAGGTAACGAAAAGCGGAACAGGAGCGAGGATGATTCGTCTGATGACGAAGTGGCGGAATACAAAAAAGCCAACCAGGAGTTCGACAGGGAGAATGAATGGCTGGATAGACGAAATCGCGAGTTGGAGAGCCAGGTAAGAAAGTTGAAGAGGGAGATAAGCGTGCTGAGAACGAAATCCGAAAGAAAAACGAAACAACAGTTGAGGATCGATTATGCTTGGGACGGGCAGGAAGTGAACTTGGCCGACAGGGTATCAACTTGGGTAAAAACGTATTTGTTCCCGCGATATAAGTTTCTGAAGGACAATTGGATGGATTATAGCGAGGAAGAGAACAGCTTAAATAAATTCGTCCAAAGGAAGTTGAAAATGGAAAGGGTTGAGAATTTCCAGGCAGCTTGGGATAGAGTGATTTGCCCTACAATTCAGAATAAGTATGTCGTTGTCAGGTGCAACCTGAATAACGATGTACGAAAGGCGTACAAAGGTAAGTGAGAAGATGACGACCATTATCAATTTGCGACGGAAGATCTAACTGCACGTGAGTCGTTCGTTGCGAAAACAGACGATCCGAATAGGGATAACGTTGATCCTGACAAGCTAGGAAAGTTCAACGTTATTCAAGCAGACACACACGAAATCGATGGTCTGTTCGACTTCTTTGGGCGTTATGTACGAAAGGTGCATTCCGATGACCAAATTCGTAAAAATTTGAAGTTATTTGCAGGTACGAGCTTCATTGATGTAATTGGACCTAACGATATTGCGTATGTGATTGCTGTGTTCAAGAACAGTAAGGATATGTGGGATCAGGACATTCGAATGCGAGAGGCGGGGAAGGATGCAATGGCAACTCGAGAGAAGAAGATGAAAGCGCATTTCACGAGTGGAAGTGGTCAGAAGCGCGTTCAGGGCAAGAGCCTATGGAATAAGGAGGGCATGAGATATTTTAGGGATGCAGAAAGGGAATGGAAAGAGATCTACGACAGAAAGGAGGATATGAAGGTATTGTACAACGGGTGGGAGAAGTGGATATCGGCGAAGGGGAAGGAGTTGAAGGTTGGCGATGGATCAAAAAAAACATTTCATCATGTTATGGGATCGTGGAGCAATGAAAAGACTCCGGAGTCGGAGAATAAGAATGACGAGAGTGAGGAGGAAGATTCCGGAGATGAAGGTGGGTATTCTTCTGAAAGGGCACGTAGTAGACATTGTGCCGCTTGGGCGAGAGGAGAGATAAGGGATACCAAGGCGCCAGGGGGTGGGAGGGAAGAGAGTTCGGACGATGATGAGAAAGGCCGCAGCGAAGAGAGTTCGGACGATTATGAGAAAGGCAGCACGGGCGGTCAACCTAAAACGCCAGAGAGGGGAGGGCCGCCATTGTTCAGCGTGCCGGCGGCGAGTCGTGGAAGTGGAAGCCCGGCAGCGCATACGAGGAGTAAAAGGGGAAAGACGAATGCGGAGGCGGAGGCGGAGGGGAAGGAAAAAAAGAAAAGGAAGAAGAACTAGAAGAGCGGTAGATGTGGTACATTGTATTGTGTGAGAAAAAAAATTGTATCGGTAGATACACTTTAGTGGTAAATAGATTCATCGATAAATGTTTTATTTATATAATAATTGTTCTAAGAGATACAATACCTGTTATCAGTTAGATACAATAATATGTATTAAAAAATAACGTTTATCATTTGGTAGTGTATCTAAAATTACACCGTAAAATAAATTGTATCTAAACTTACGTTAGTAAACTTAGATACAATTAATTGTAAAACTGATCTTGACATGTTTTCACATACGAAATTAATTTCAACGAGAACCTTTTTTTGGTTTACAGAGGATTCCAAGTTCGCCTATCCATCGTGCACAAATTCCTATTGCAGATTCCACACCTCCAGATTGTCTTCTCCCCACAGACCTCA
>JAJTDX010000153.1 GCA_021298235.1 Cryomorphaceae bacterium
CTGAAGTGGGAACAAGTCAAGCGATGCGAGTGTATTCACGCTATTTTGCCATACACCTATTGAATTTCCGTCTATGAAAGCCTCCCAAAGACCAAGTGTCAAATTCGCCTCAATGGTTAAAGTAAACCACGTAGCCGAAGGATACTGTGCGACAGCTAATTCAGCAGTTGCTCCATCGTCAATTGCCAGGTTGCCATTCACATCCATGTTTACATTAAGTGCCCAGAGTTGACCAATGGTTTGAGAACCTTGAAAATTGAAATAAGCGGATTTACCGGAAGTCACATATAAATCAGCCTGGAATGTAAAGACACCACTGTTGTATACAGGGCCAAAGTCCAACACACAATCTTGAGGTCCGCCTCCGGAAGCAGTAGAGTTGAAATAAATTGATTTTGTACCAGAGCTCGCTTGAGCCGTTGAAACGATTCCGTCCTCAGCACCGCCCTCTGTTCCACTCCAAGTGGTCCAAGATGTGCTTTGAGGTCCAAGTGCTCCGGTGTTGTACGCTTCAAAATCGTCAGAAAACAACTGTGCAAAAGAAGTTGTACCCAAGAGAATTGACCCTAGTAGTATTAGTGTATTCTTTTTCATAAGTAAATTATTGGTGAATATTAGAACAAAGGAAACAAAATGTTTTTCATGACAGGCATTTATTTTTCCCACATCCTTGAATTCTTAAGTAAATTATTTGAAATAGCGAAAATCCTGGCCTTTTTTGATTGTGCAAACCGACTCAAAGATCAACTGAATGGTATGTTCCACGTCTTCTTTTCTAACCATCTCAACAGTTGTGTGCATGTATCGCAATGGCAATGATATCAATGCGCTTGAAACACCTTCGTTCGAATATGCAAACGCATCCGTATCTGTTCCCGTGGCACGAGATGCAGCAGCACGTTGAAAAGGAATCTTGTTCTTTTCAGCTGTGTCTATGATGAGCTTCAAAAGGTTATTCTGCACTGCTGGACCATACGTGAGCACCGGACCATCTCCTGACTTTTGATCGCCATTTTCGACTTTATCGACCATCGGTGTATGGGTATCGTGACATACGTCCGTGATAATAGCCACATCCGGTTTAATTTTTCTGGCAATCATTTCTGCTCCTCGCAACCCAACCTCTTCCTGCACCGAATTGACAATATACAAACCAAAGGGCAGTTTTACCTTCTTTTCATGCAACAACCTAGCCACCTCAGCAATCATAAAACCACCTACCCTATTGTCTAATGCACGTCCAACATATCTGTTTTTATTAAGGATGATAAATTCATCTTCAAACGTAACCACACACCCCACGTGCACGCCTAATTTTTCTACTTCCTCTTTCGAACTGCAGCCACAGTCAAGAAAAATATTCTTCATACTCGGTGTTTCCTCCTTTTGCTGACGCATGTGAATGGCAGGCCAACCAAAAACTGCTTTTACTATTCCTTTGGGAGTATGAATATTGACGCGTTTCGACGGAGCGATCATGTGATCCGAACCTCCATTTCTACGGAGATAAATGAATCCATCTTTGGTAATGTAATGAACAAACCATGAAATCTCATCGGCATGGGCTTCAATAACAACCTTATATTCTGCACCGGGATTAATTACACCCACCACTGAACCATAATTGTCGGTAAAATATTCATCAATATATGGTCTTATATACTCTAGCCATAAACGTTGACCATCAGACTCAAAGCCTGTCGGACTCGGATTATTAAGATATTCTTCAAGAAATCGTTCGGATTTTGCTGTGATTGTTTTTTTTGTTTTCATAAGCTTAACGCATAAGTGTAATATTTCCTTTTATGATCGATTCTTCACCGTCAATACAAATAGCTTTCAGATAATAATCGTACACATCTGGATCCATTAATTTTCCACGGAATGTTCCATCCCATCCTATTGTTCTGTCCGTTGACTCAAAAACCATCTCTCCCCATCGGTCAAAAACTCGGAACAACAATCCCTCGATCAACTGTCCACGGACGTAGAGTACATCATTTTCATTGTCGCCGTTTGGAGAAAACGCATTCGGCACAAAAATGTAGGGTTCTTCACAAATAAAAGTATATGCTTTCACCAAGACAGTATCTGAACGCAGACAAATACCGTCACTTACCGTTAGGCTAAATAATGTGTTGCCTAAAATGTTTGCAGAGGTACTTTGCATGTTCGGATTTGACACCCCATCCACCGGTGACCAGGTGTACGACAACAACCCAGAAGGTTGTCCGGATAGGGTAACGGTACTCCCGACAGGAACATTGTATTCAGAGGACGTCGCAATGACACTACCCTCTGGAATACTTCCAACTGCGATGTAAATAGAATCCTGAACTACACATCCGTTCGAGGCAGAAGCCGTAACATGAATGTATTGAGAAACCGTTGGTAAAACATTGACGACAGCAGAACTGCCTCCCGATACAACCAATGAATCAGGAGACCAATCATACGTGAAGGTGAAAGTAGAGCTTGAATTAGTTGCTATAATTTGTGCAATCTGCCCGATACACAAGGAATCGTTTCCACTAAGCGTAATCGAGGAGCTTATAAAAGTTACTATAACGCTGTCAATATCTGAACAGCCGGCATTACCAGCCGAAACATAATAGACTGTAGAACCGGAAGGTGTAATATTTAAAACTGAGTCTTGCAAGTTAACATTTAGGGTGTCACTTAAATCAGCCGAACTTGACCATACGAAATAATCGGCTGTACCGAATGAATTTGCTGTCAATGTTACAGGAACCGGAGAACACAATTCAATTGGTTCACCTGCATCGAGCTGAATTGCATCCGTTACGGTAATTGTGATCTCAGCAGTATCTGTCAACAAACAAACGCTATCAGTTACATATAGATAGATATCATAAATGCCCGGAACATCATAGGTAACTGTCGGATTGAATATCACAGATGTTGTATCACCATTTCCAAAATCCCACAAGTAAGAATCCGATTCCGTAGAGAAATTATCCAATGTAACACTGAACGTTGCACAACCGAGTGTTTGATCTGCTGAAAATTCAGCATTCGGAATCAATTGAAAATCAAATTTGAAGAGGATGTTGTTGCAATTTGTACTTAGGTTATCATTTGACCATGCGCCCGGAGAAGTAGGAAAATCTGAAAATCCACCACATCCACCGCAGACACTCTGATATACGACACCATTTTTATCGAACCTTGATGTTCCGCCATCTACATGTTCCTGTGCCTGATTTCCACCAAGATAAGACCCATACAAGATTGCATCGAAACTTTTGTCGATGACCAAAAGATAAAAATCAAATCCATTTGCCGGATTTTGAAGGAAGGCGTTTGAAGTAACAGGCATTCCATTCAATGGATTTCCCTGAAGAATGTTGGCGCCCCAACCCGAGATATACATATTACCGCAAATATCCACCAAAAATGCAGAAGGCGAAATATTGATGGCCGCATTGCCATTCCCAAAAATAGTTGACTTCAAATTCGTGGTCAGAGTTGGATCTAATTTAATCACAAACTGACTACTCCCAGGAACGGAGAATGCAGCATTGTTCACAGGAAATGCTCCTCCCGCTGATTGACCAACCAAAAATACATTGTCATTTCGGTCTATCTCCACAAAAAATGTTTGGTCATAATTAGTTGTCCCAATATACGATGCTTTAATAATAGAGCTCGCTGTAGGCTCTAATTTTACTACAAAACCATCTGTTTTACCACCGTTGTAGGAAGCTTGCCATGAACCTGCTGTACCCGGCAAATTACTTGAACTCGTACCTCCGGCAAATAGCACATTCGCACTTGAATCGATCTTCACAGAATAGCATGCATCGTTGTTGCTGCCCCCATAATAAGTCGACCATAAGAGTGTTGACAAGTCCGCCGTGAGTTTAAAAACTACTCCATCCTGACTCCCGGCATTTGTCGTTTGTATCGCATTGAGGACAGGAAAATCCGTTGACCGGGTGCAGGAAGCCACCAGACAATTTCCCTGTGGATCAAGCATGATCTCACCACGAAATTGATCTCCATAGTTAGATGTCAGTGAATCATAAGCCGCTACAGAACTGTACGTTCCGGAAGACACAAGAGTATTAATGCCGTCGTTTTCTGTCCCACCCATATATGTAGATGCAAGTAGATTATGGCCATTCGAACTTAATTTCGCCACATAAATGTCTGTTGCTTGATGTGGCACCATATACGTAAAGGTTATTTTGCTGATCACAGATCAAGCTATTTGCGGTCTCCGTACCTTCGTCTTGTCCCCCTCCTCCAAGATATGTTGACCACAACATCGTAGAACCATCCGTTGAGTATTTTGAAATAAATACATCAGTTATCCCGTAAGAAGGATTTACAGGAACCGTAAAATTTGAAGAAACATCATAAGCCAGGTTGTCCGGCATTGGGTACGCATTCCCATAAACCGTACCGCCTGCGTATGCAGTACCATCATATCCATAGGTAGCAGTCATTCCAAAATTATCGGAAACTGAACCTGAATAAGTCGCAAAAACAAGCACCGGATCTATAATCAACGGGAACAAGTTATCGTATTTCCCTAATGTAAAAGTGAGCTGATCCTTGTTCAAAACGAAAGCACAAGAGACCTCCACGATCTTGCCGTGAATGATTTGATACGCATAGGGTTTTTGCTCAATAATTTCCCCAAGTGCTGTTGAGACCACCAAATTACCTTTGTTGTCCAGTCGAATGTTCTCATGTCCTGCATAGTTCATTTTAATCTGTGCTGGATCATTTCCGGGCAACACATGAAACTCATATTTGAGATGTAATTCATCTTCAAGTAACTTCAGATCAATTCCTTTGTAGAATTCTCTCAGATAAGCTTCTTGATAAGAATGAACCCCTGAGGCCCAACGAGACTTATCATTGCCGATAAAATAATTGAAATAATGTTGAGATCGAAGGTTTTTTTCAACGACCTGAACGCTGTTCGATCCCGGAAAATTCAAATGAACAACCGTTTGTCGAATTTTTTCATCGGGTTGATTTTTGCCAGGATTGTCATGTGCCTTGTGCAGCGCAGAAAAATCCTGAAGATGAAAAACAAACTTCCCTTGCTGAATCCAAAGATTCCCTCCTGAAAAAGGTGCTTTGAACAACACCTCTGCTGGCCACTGACCTTTGTTTTCGGTAAATGCACACCTTTTCTCATGAGAATGTGAAATCTCCTGTGCCATTAACAATGGAATCATTGCTAAAGATATCAGCACTGCAAAAAGTGATTTCATGCGTCCAAACATCTCACTAAAATAGTTCATTTTCATTGATGAACAATAGTTGTTTAAATAAGCTGTCTTATCAAAAATAACTATTTTCGTGGAAGACCCGGAAGGGAGGATTATTACGAGCAAAAATATGCAGCAAAACAACCGAATAACAACACTTTTTGGAATAAAATACCCTATTATCCAGGCAGGTATGATCTGGTGTTCAGGTTGGCAACTGGCGTCAGCCGTTTCAAATGCCGGAGGATTGGGAATCATTGGTTCTGGATCCATGTACCCTGAAGTTTTAAAAGAACACATTGAAAAGTGTAAAAAAGCGACAAATCAACCATTCGCCGTCAATCTTCCGATGTTATACCCCAATATCGAAGACCACATCAATACGATCATTGAATTGAAAGTTCCGATCGTATTTACTTCTGCGGGCAACCCTAAAACGTGGACCAGCCACCTAAAAGATCGCGGTATAAAAGTCGTACATGTGGTTTCGAGCTTGAAATTTGCACTCAAGGCA
>JAJTDX010000048.1 GCA_021298235.1 Cryomorphaceae bacterium
TTAAATTCTTTACGCTGTTTCCTTATTTCTCAATCTGTCAAAGAACGTTTCAGATCTTTAATCCTCCTAACTAAAAGATGTAAAGACAAATCACACTCTATTTCATTTAATCACCGAAACTCGTCCGTTTTGGGAGGGCAAAGGTAATCAACTTTTTCTTCTAACAAATACTTTTTGAAAAAAGTTTTATTATAAATGTTAAAAAGCAAGAAATGCTTACTGATAAAAGACAAAAAAGTTTCGATTCTAACGAACTATTATTTCGTTTTCAACTCATCAAACATACTTAACCAATCCAAATTCAGGGAAGCATGCCCCTTAACAGCATCCATCAGGGAGCAATTCACCAACTCACCCCCTTTCACTCCTAAAGCTAGGCCTGATTGCTTATTTAACAACATATGAACTGCATAATTGCCCAGTTTAGTAGCTAGAATTCTATCCTGAAACGTTGGACTGCCTCCTCTTTGAATATGACCTAAAACGGAATGTCTCAGATCATATTCCATGAGAAATGACTTGACTTTGTTCATCACAACCAACGCATTCCCGGCATCGTCACCTTCCGCTACTAAAATGATCATACTCCTGCGCCCCTTATATACATGACGGATATCATGTGCTAGTTTTTCTATGTCTGTATGTTCCTCCGGAATCAAAACCGCATCTGCTCCTGATGCTATGGCTCCATTCAAGGCAATAAATCCTGAATCCCTACCCATGACCTCTACAAAAAAGATCCGATGGTGGCTGGAAGCAGTATCCCTGATTTTGTCAACTGCGGCTATAACTGTATTTAACGCTGTGTCAAAACCGATGGTCGATTCTGTGCCAAAAATATCATTGTCAATGGTTCCCGGCAAACCAATCACCGGCAAACCTGACTCCGCGCTGAGAAGATTCGCTCCTCTGTAAGTTCCATCGCCACCAATGACGATAAGCCCATCTACATGTTCAGAGTCTAAGAACTCAATTGCTTTTTTTCTTCCCTCTTGCTCATGAAATTCTTGACACCGCGCACTTCCTAAAATGGTTCCGCCGAGTTGAATTATATTGTCAACATCTTTGTATTTCAAAACCTTCCCGCGACCTTCAACCATTCCCTGATATCCATCATAAATTCCAAACGGTATCATTTGATGATGCAAACAGGTTTTGACAACTGACCGGATAGCTGCATTCATTCCGGGGGCATCGCCGCCTGAGGTTAACATAGCGATCTTCTTCATGCAGTGAATTTAATAAATTGCAAAAACTTTCACTTACTTTTATGGAAAGTCGCAATCCTTTTCATCTAATTGATGATGTATCTCTTTCGAAAAAAATATTACAACAACAGAAGTGACGAACAATTGGTGGAGCTTCTTCGACAAGGGGATAGAAAAAATTGTATCTCAGAGCTCTATTTAAGGTATAGTCACTTGGTATATGGCGTTGGATTGAAATATCTTAAGAATAAAATGGATGCAGAGGATGTCACCGGAGAATTATTTATTCGACTTGAAGAAAAGATTCTGAGAAGTGACATTCAACTGTTTAAGCCCTGGCTCTATTCGGTTATTCGCAACGAATGTTTGATGATACTTCGAAGAAAACAACTCTCTGAAAAGGAAATTACAGATAATCTTGCGCATGAAGATGACGAAAAAGAACCTCTCGCGTTGGAAAACCTTTTGGATGCATTAGAAAAATCGATTATACTCTTGAAACCCGATCAGCAGACTTGTCTTAAGCTTTTCTTTTTTTCAAAAAAATCCTATGAACAGATCAGTCAGCAACTATCCATTTCAATCAAACAAGTAAAAAGTCACATTCAAAACGGCAAAAGAAATCTGCGCATCATTATGGAGGAAAACGAATCATATAAACACACTAAACATTAGTCATGCTCACTAGAAAAGACATAGACAACTATCAAAAATCGCAAAATCAGGAGTTCAAGCACGAACTAGAAAAAAACTCTCTGAATAGTAGTTTTGAAAGTGATGCACTTGACGGATATACGGATGTTCATACGAACACAACTGACCTTGGCGCGCTTGATAAAAAATTTCTACCGAAGTTTCCCTGGATATGGACTATTTCTATCGCTACCAACGTATTGTTCTTTTCTACTTTTATTTGGTTGAATACTCAAGACAACGTTTCTTCTCAAAAAGTACTTCAAACAAAAAATTCTCAAATTGACAGAAGCGATGTATTCATACCACAACGAATTGATACGCTTACTGTACTCCCCTCGGAAGAGGTCATTACGGCAAAAGTATTGGTCCAAGATTTTAAAGAAAAAATAACTTTCAATCAAGAGGTTGCACACGCGTCAGAAACTGAGGATCAGAAAATGGAACCCTTGCCAATTCAGCCATTGTCTGACCAAACAAAAACAAATGAACCAATCTCAATTCAAATTCTAGGAGCAGAATTTTATTTATACAATCTAAAACTTTTAGATTATCGAAAATACCGGTCAAAAAGTAGCATTCCTACCAAGGAAGTGAAATTAAGCGGAACAAGTGCAGATTTGGAGAATGTACATTCTTTAAAAGAGGAAGACTGGGAGAGTAAGGACATTCCTTATGTGAATTATCTCGACAAAACCATGTGCTATTTCTCAAAAGGTCAATATAAGAAGGCCTTAAACAGGTTGGAACACATCCTCAAAACATATCCGGATGACTTGAATGCACTTTTTTATGCAGGTCTTATTCAATATAATCTAGATAATTCAGACGAGGCATTTTCACTATTTGAACAATGTACAAAAAACAAATTTTCAAATTTCAATGAAGAAGCACGCTGGTACTGTGCCTTAAGTCGGATTAGACAGAAGGAGTTTGCCCTGGCTATTAAAATTCTGGAACAGATCCAAGCAGAAAAGGGTTTTTACGCTAACCAAGCCAAGAAGCTTCTCACGGAAATCCGTTAAAAGAAGGTCTTATTCTCCCTCACCATTCGCCTTAGCAACGGATTTGGTCTGTAGCGGTCTTCACCATATTCTACGAATAAATCCTCCAATGTCAGCAAAACATTCTCTAGACCAATTTCATCAGCCCAAGCCAACAATCCTTTGGGATAATTCACGCCTTTAGTCATGGCAAGATCGACGTCGGAGGCATTCGCTACGTTCATGAAAACAGCATCAACAGCCTCATTGATCAGCATGGCAAGTATCCTGTCGAAAATATATTTCCCAAGCTCAGCATCCTCATTTGCGGCGGGCATAACAGATCCTTCACTGTACGAGTAATAACCTCTCCCGGACTTTCTACCAAGGAAACCTGCCTCTCGATGCCTTTTTTGTGTAAGTGAGGGCTTAAAACGAGGATCAAAATAAAAGGCACTGAACACCGATTCTGTAACTGCGTAATTCACATCATTGCCAATAAAATCCATCAACGTGAATGGCCCCATTTTGAAACCACCCAATGAGGTCATCGCCCAATCAATGGTCGCAAAATCAGCGATTCCTTCCTCATAAATACGCAATGCCTCACCATAAAAGGGTCGCGCCACTCGATTCACAATGAATCCCGGCGTATCTTTACAAAGAACTCCGGTTTTTTTCCATTTAGAAATCAAATCCTTACAACTTTCGATGGTTTGTAAGGAGGTTTGAACAGCAGGAATAATTTCAACTAAGGGCATCAATGGTGCCGGATTGAAAAAATGGATCCCGACAACGCGCTCAGGCTTTTGAAGCACGGAGCCAATGGATGCAATGGATAAAGAAGAGGTGTTGCTGGCAAGAATACACTTTTCATTTACCACAGCCTCCAGTTTCGAAAATACGCTGTGTTTAACGCCAAGGTCTTCCACAATCGCCTCGATGACAAGTCCACATTCTCTAAAATCATTTAAATCTGTCGAATAATATAAATTACTCAAAACAACCTTTGCCTGTTCTTCGCTTAAATTTCCTTTTTCAACCAAGCGAGCTAAAACTTTGGCATGCCCGGATTTTGCATTATCAATTACGGTTTGGTTTAAGTCAACCAAAACAACAGAATGTCCATTCTGTGCAGCAACCTGCGCAATTCCTGCACCCATTGTTCCTGCACCAATTACCCCTACTATCATTTTATAATTTTTTCTGTCCTAATTTCTCTGATTTTGGAATCATCATACATCCACATCACTCACCTTTAAAAACAGGCTTCCTTTTTTCCAGAAACGCATTAACACCCTCACGGAAATCATACGTCATCCCTGCCTCAGTTTGAAGTTCCTCCTCCAAGGCAAGTTGCTGTAAAAGATCATTATTGAATGACATGTTCACTGCTTTTTTGGTTAAACCCAATCCCCTGGTCGGCATAGTAGCAATGGTTTGAGCAAAGGCACTTACTTCTTCCTCGAAAGTCTCATCATCCACAGCTTTATAAATCATATTAAGTGCAACAGCATCATCCGCATTGACTTTATCTCCTGTCATCATAAGTGCCAAAGCTTTCTGCATTCCAATTATCCGTGGCAAAAAGAAAGTCCCTCCTGAATCCGGTATAAGACCAATCTTAGAAAAGGCTTGAATAAAACTCGCACTCTTCCTGGCAATGGTAATGTCGCATGCGAGTGCGATATTTGCTCCAGCACCTGCTGCCACACCATTTACGGCGGCAATCACTGGTTTTTCAATCGTTCGGATACGAGTTATGATCGGATTGTAGTGATCTCTCACGATAGCCTGTAATTCCGGTCCCTCAGGATCAGTCGCCTCAGCCAGATCCTGACCTGCACAAAATGCTTTTCCTTCCCCTGTAATCACAATTGCTCTTACCTCATCATTCTTTTCTGCGGCATCCAACTCATTTTGCAGCAACAGAGCCATCTTGCGATTGAATGAATTGAATACTTCCGGACGGTTTAGAGTGATTAAACAAACCCCTTTTTCAATAGAAACTTTAATTTCGGTCATAAAAATTAATTTAAATAAATGTCCTTCATTTTTTGAGCTCTTTTTCGAATCTCATTCCTGAGCTCTGCCGGTTCCAATACCTCGACCTCGCCTGCATACGATAAAATTGATCTAATGAGTTCCTCAGATATAAAAACTTGCATTTCAAATATGCCCATGCCATCTGAGATTCCACATTTTTTCTGAGAATGATGGAATGGCTGCGTCTCGATATATTTAGACGCTACATCGTCCGCTTTAAGGACCACTGTTACAGGCTTTGCCTTATTTGATGCTGATATTCCCACGGCATATTTAAAATAACTATACTGATCAAAATCTGGCCTCTGAACTGATTCGCTTGTTACTTCAAGTTCCCTAATTCGATCCAAAGCATAGGTGATTATTTCACCCTTATCTAGATCAGAGGTGATGACATACCATCTGTTTCTATATTCACGCAAACACAAAGGAAGTACAGTTCTTTGCTTACTTACACCTGTTTGAAAGGAGCTATATTCAAAGGTAGTTCTTAATTTATTTTTGACGGCCTCTAGAAGAACAGGTAAGAATTCACTGCCTCCTGAGGATACCGCCGCCTCAAATTGAATGAATTCATCGAGTTGAGCATCTTGAGGATCATTGGATATGGAAACCCTGTCGACAATTTTATCAATGGCATTTCCAAATTGCTTGAATAAATTCACTTCTCTGAATTGCGTAAGTGTTTTTAACGCAAAACGAATAGCACTGAGATCTTCCTCCGTAAGTGGAATATCATTTATGGAAAATTCCGGATCTTCATAATAATACCCACCATTTCTTTTACTGTAACGAATCGGAGCGTCATGTTCCATTTTCATAGCGAACATATCCTTTTCAATCGTAGAGTCACAGATATTCGCACCATCATTTGCCCCAAAGAGCGCCTCTTCACATGCTTCCCGAAGATCTCTTTTAGAGGGAAAAGGCCTGTATTTGTTACGCAGACATCGATCAATGATCCTGTAGCGGATCAAGGCATTTTTAATGTGCGGCATTGACCGAATCTTTGGAGTGGTAACCGAACAACTCGTAAAATTTTATGGCTTTTACAACCTCATATGGTACGTCATCCTCCCAGCTCAATGCACCGGCGCGTATTTTAGACAAAACATCATCAGACATAATATGCAGCAATTTGTGATCAAATTGCTCGATTTTTTCCAATTTATTGTTGTCCTTCAGAAAAGTGATCAATCCTTTGTATTTCGGGTGAACCTTCAAATCGTCTAATTCATAAAGATCTCCCGTTTCGACATTGTTAGCAGGATAGACAAATAATTTCATATTGTGACCAAAACCTCGGCCAAAGGCCTCTAACAATCCACCCGGAAGATTATCGTAGTAACGCTCATCAAAAATGGTGTGTAAATTATAGATACCTGCAATAACACCCATTTTGTAGCCCTTTGCGATGGTCGCGAGGTAATCGATCATTTTGTAATGCTTGAGGTAATTGGATACCATTACAGTGTAGCCAAGCGTGCCCAGGAGTTCAGCTCTGTCAATGAAATCTTTAACTGATATCTTTCCATCAGCAGTGAGATCTTTGAGCGTGAGTTCAAATACTACACTCAAATTTTCTTCATCGACACCCTGTTCTCTCAAGAACTGCTTCTTGCCAGATTCAATCATATCAATATGTACCTTCGTCACTGGTCTGAAGCGACCGCGCATCATCAAGATATTTCGCTTGTACAAAGCGGTTGCAGGTTGGAGTACATTTCCACACAGGTCAAACATGGTAGCGTCTGTATAACCGCGCTTTACCAAATTCAAAGCAATCACTCTATTGTCTGTAGTTTGACAATTCGGACCAGAAACACGAAGCATGTCTACTTCCATGCGGTCACGAGGCAAGCGATGCATTAAGTTCGTCAGAAACTCTTCTAAATCATCAAAATGAAAATAACATGCATGGATCAGGTTTACGCCCAAAATACCTATTGCCTCTTGTTGCGCCTTGTGAGAATTATCATGCATTTTGATGTGTAATATCACATCATTCGGTTCAGCCTCAAGATCCATTTGAAAGCGAATACCCACCCATCCCTGGCCTTGATTTGTTTTATGATAATTTAAGGATTCTACCGTATTACTAAAGGCAAAAAATCGTGACTCTTTGTATTTTGCAGGAAGACGAAATTTCAGTGTCTCATACTCCGTATTGAGCATTGTGAGTAAACGTTCTTCACAAACATAACGTGATGCCTCTCCATACATGGAATCAGAAACTTTCATATCGTATGCCGACTGTGTATACGCTATAGTTCCTGAGCTTCCACCCGCTTTGAAGAAATTCGCCGCAACCTCCTGTCCTGCACCAATTTCTGCAAAACAACCATAAATGTCAGGTGTAAGGTTGATTTTAAGCGCTTTCTCTTCGGTGGTAAGTCTTCTTTCGTCTATCATAGGATCTCACTTGAAAAAATAACGAACATTGTCTGAATTAGTAACCTGGATCCTGAAAATCCGGATTATTTACAAACGATTGATCTGTTAAGGTGATCAAAAATTTCTTGAGTAAGAATCTCTCCTGATTGTCAAGTTGAACTCCCGAATTCGACAGATGTTCCATCAAAGGGTCAATTGTTGGACTGGAAACCAACCCTGAAGAATAATGCTCAATCACTTCATCCAAAGTTGCAAAGCGGCCATCGTGCATGTATGGAGCCGTTAGTTCGATATTTCGAAGTGTAGGAATTTTAAAGCGACCCATATCATTTGGATTACCTGTCACACCGCCCCGTCCGGAGTCAGTAAATGTCGCATCCAGACCATTATTGCTGAATTTATTGATATGCATCAACACACCGCTGTGACAGTGAAGACAATCAGCACCATTTAAACTTTTGAATAAGTCGTATCCTGCCCATTCCTCGGCTAAAATATTAGGAAGAATTTGCTGATCCACAGCTGTCAGAGACATGCCATTTTCATACTTATACATGACATCGAACTTTGAATTTCCTGAAATCATGGTACGAATAAACTGTGCGATGGCTTTTGTCACCTTCAGTGAATCAACTCCTTCTTCACCAAATGCCTTGAAGAACATATTTCGATAAGACACATCATTATTTAGTTTGGCAACAGCATCTTTCCAAGACTGATGCATTTCAATCGGGTTTGGAATAGGTTCTAAAATTTGATCTTCCAATGACTTAGATCTACCATCCCAGAAAAAGAATTTTTGCCATCCGAGGTTAATTAAGGCCATTGAATTTCTGTTGCCCTGAATACCTTGAATACCCGTAGAAAATTGATTCGGATCCGAAAAACTGTTTACAGGAGCATGGCACGATGCACAAGACATGGAATTGTCACCACTCAACTTTTCTTCGTAAAACAAACGCCGACCCAAAGCAACGCCCTCGACTGTCATCGGGTTATCCTCCGGAATGATCATGTCAGGAAAATGACTTGGAATTTGAAGCTCGTAAGGCGTTGGCATGTACCCTATCCGATCCTTTCTGCATGAAAGGACAATGGTCAAAACGACAAAAACTGCAAGAACGTACTTCATACGATTACATTGGAGTCAGTGCATCCTTCAGATTCTGAATCACCTTAAGGCTGAGTGCTTCTTCTCCTGCAAGAGAATGCGACGAATGCTCTGTTTTGACATCAATAGTTTGAGAACCATTTTGTAAAAATTTTTGCAGATCAAGCTTTAATGGAAGTTCGTATAATGAAGAAGTTTTTTGTAACCAAGAAAGTCCGGAATAATTGATCGTTTGAAGAAGATTGTCAGCCCCGACATGAAATACCACGTAATGGTTAAAATTTTGCACCGCATCCGGGATGGTGTCAACCTTAGCCTCGATCTTCAGAAAGATATATCCGGGATTCCAGTCCCAATGCATGTCATTCGCTATCAAAATGTTCAATGGATCTGTTGTTGGAAAAGCCGATGGATCATCATGATTCAGCGCTGAATCAACACCAAAAAAACCTGTCAGTGATGAAAAATCCGAAGGTATGCCATTGACCGTAAACAGATTGGTCCCATTGGAACGATAATCGAACAAAGCACTTGAAACAAGCTGCTTGCCAGTAGAATTTTTTAACGTCGTTAGATAAAACCGAATATCTGTAAATTGAATGGCATATCCTTCACTTGTATAAACCGTTTGATCAAGTTGCAAATCAGACGATCCAAAAGTTGGCTGAATAGTTACTTGTAACTGATCCACAGGATCAGGAACAGTTTTTGGCGGTTCGTCTTTGCACGAAGTAATCATAAGAATCAGAGGAAGAACCAAAAAGGTTAGCAACTTTTTCATATATCAAATTTACAGAAATTAATTTTACTACATTTATTTTTCAGTCCAGCCGACGTATAATTAACAAATGGAAATCGAAAAAGTTAAATCACTCAAAGTATTGAATGCCTCCGCCGGAAGTGGCAAAACATACAACCTTGTCAAGGAGTATCTCAAACTTTTACTCGGCGATCAGTTTCATCCCTCCAGGTTTTCTAAAATTTTGGCGATGACCTTTACAAATAAGGCCGCAATTGAAATGAAGGATCGGATAGTCGCAAAATTAGATGAAGTTGCATACCATTCCAGTGCTCAAAAAACGAAAGAGTATATCGATGATTTAGCTTCAGTGCTTGGATGTAGCCCTGAAGAAGTTCAACGGCGTGCACTATTAAGTCTAAAGGCCATTCTGCATCAGTATGAAGATTTCCACATAATGACAATTGACAAATTCAATTTGCGACTGATACGATCATTTAGCCGTGATCTCGACCTCCCAGGTGAATTTGAAGTCATTTTGGATGAGTCTGAAGTCAATGAGCGTGTCGTGGATCTGTTAATGAGCCAAATAGGGAATAAGGATCTAGAACTCCTTACAGACCTGATGATCTCCTACGCGAAGGAAAACATAGACGAAGGTGAGCGTTGGGATTTCCGAAATCAACTTATTCAGTTTAGTTCTATTCTTTCGAAAGAGAAAAATTTCTCCCTAGTTCAGAAGCTGATGCTAATGGACTTCTCAAATGATGCCAGAAGGTCTCTTAAAAAAGAAATTGATAAAATTGAGGAAGATTTTTTTACAAAATGTAAAGAGGTTCACGCATTTTACCATGCGTTAGGAATACCCGAGGAATTCTATCCCGGAAAGTCAAAAGCAACCAAACCTCTTGAAAAACTCGCAAATTTTGAATTGATCCCATTCGAAATCTTCACGCCTACCTACATGACCGATCTGGATAAACCAGTGCCGGCAGGAAGGCAATTTCCAAATGAGCTCAAAGATCTGATCCGGGATTTACACGACAAGCACAAAATAGCCAAGCCCAAGGTGGAAATAAAACGTCTTTTTTTGCGGAATTTCTACAATATGGCCTTGCTGCAATACATTGCGCGAACCATGGATGCCGTAAAAAAAGAAGACCAACAAATTCGAATTTCGGAATTTAATGCGCTCATTTCGAAATTGGTTCAAGAAGAAAAAGCAGCTTTTATTTATGAAAGACTTGGTACCCGTTACAAAAATTTTCTGCTTGACGAATTTCAGGATACTTCGCGACTTCAGTGGCTGAACCTGGTGCCATTGGTGCATGAATCACTTTCAAAACAAGATCTTAACCTCATCGTTGGTGATCCCAAGCAATCAATTTACAGATTCAAAAATGGAGTTGCAGAACAATTTGTTTCCTTACCGGGGATTTTTAATCCGGAGAATGATTCATACATAAAAGAGCTGTCAGATTACTTTGAAGACGCAGGCGAAGTCCATCCTCTCGAAGGAAATTTCCGTTCAGGAAGAATCATAGTAGAGTTTAACAATTCCTTCTTCCTGGATTTACGAGAGAGCTTACCTGCCAGCACCCAAAAATTTTATAACGCCATTAAACAAACGCCTTGTTCTGACAAGCCGGGATATGTAAAAATAGTGTCTAATGAATCGGATCCAGATTTTGACAGCCAGTTCGATTTCATTCTGAATGCAATAGAAGAAACTCTTGGAGATGGCTATCAGCCTGGAGAAATCTGCATTTTAAGTGACACGAACCACCGTGCGAACGATTGGGCAATCGAGCTTACCAACCAGAATTACAGAGTGGTTTCTGCAGATTCTCTTCTCGTTCAGAGTGAACCAAAAGTAAAGTTGATTCTTTCATACTTAAAACGTCGACTAAATCCCGGATCAATCACAGAACAAAAAAAGTTCGCCGATCTGTTCTTCAGGGTTCAAAACGTTTCTAATCCTTACGAGCACTATAAAAACTACATCTCTTCAGTAAAAAATAAGGAGGGAAAAACCAAAATGATGTTTGACGAAGACCGCTTTTTATCGGATAATTTTAAGTCCAGAGAAGCCTTCTTTAAAAAGTATGATACCCTTTACGAGTTAATTCAGTCTTTTTACAAGACCATGGGGTGGATCGAACTACGCAACCCCTATTTACATCATTTTGCAGATTTTGTATTTGAATTTGAGCAGAAAAAAGGTCCCGACTTGCGAGGTCTGATCGATCAATATCAGAAAGTGAAAGGAAAGCTGGCGATCCAACTACCGGAGAGCAAAGAATCCATTAATATCATGACAATACACAAAGCTAAAGGTTTGGAATTTCCAGTGGTTATCATTCCCTACCTGAATTTTGATACTCAGCTCCATTGGAAGAACAGCTTCTTAGTTGAAATAGATGATGTTATTGTGTATACCGGCTTAACCAAAAGCAGTCCCATTCCTGAAATAAGGGAATTGAATAAAGGAGAAAATGAACAGATATTAACGGATAAGGTAAACATGTGTTATGTCGGGTTCACGAGACCCGAAGAACGACTCTATGTTCTTAATCAAGCCAAGGGGGATAAATTCGGGAAGAGGGCCCACGAAACATTAAAAAAACAAACACATAAGGTAGCTGAAGATGGAACCATTCTCATTGAATTGGGAGCAAAAGTTATAAAGGAAACTACTGAAGAAGAAGAAAGTAAGGAGCCTTTTTTCATTCCAAGCATTGAAGATGATGTTTTATGGTTTCCTGAGATTTCTTTACGAAGATCACTGAATGAAATCAAAGATGATATCGAATCGAAGGTGCTTCTTACCGGAAATCAGTTTCATAATGCGGTGTCAAGGATTAAAAAACGAGAAGATATAAACTTTGTCTTAAGAGAAATGCTTCTAAACGGTGAGCTTGAACAGAGTCAACATATCCGAATAGAACAAATGCTATTGGAACTTTTTGAATGTGAGGAATATGTTTCTCTTCTTGAGAATTCAAAAGAGGATCTTTCAGAGCAATCCATGATTGTAGATCGTGAAACTATTCGAAGACCGGATAAGTTGTTGATCAATAACAACCAAGCAACCGTGGTAGACTTCAAAACTGGGATCCAAAAGGAGTCAGATCTGAAACAAGTAATTTCCTATGCTGAATCTCTTGAGAAAATGGGCTACAATTCCGTAAGTGGATATTTATATTATACTCAGTCGGGTACCCTTCACAAAGTGTGCTAATTCTACCTTCCTGAAAAGGCATTATTGATCACATCCTCTTCCACGAGCTCAGGAATAGTGACTTTTAACCTCGGTTCTGCGTCCATAGCCCGCTTTATTGCAAAAACAGCACCCTGATTTCTCGCCCAATTTCTTCGCGCGATGCCATTATTGACATCCCAATGGAGCATCATTTTCAATCTCCTATCTGCTTCTGTTGAACCATCTAATAGCATTCCGAAACCACCGTTGATGACCTCACCCCATCCAACACCACCACCATTATGAATAGATACCCACGTAGCTCCTCTGAAACTGTCACCAATAACATTTTGAATGGCCATATCTGCGGTAAATCTCGAACCATCATAAATATTCGATGTTTCTCTATAAGGGGAATCTGTACCGGAAACATCGTGATGATCACGTCCAAGGACAACTGGACCTATCTCTCCCCGTGCTATTGCATTATTGAACGCTTCAGCAATGCGCATGCGACCTTCGGCATCCGCGTAAAGAATCCGAGCCTTTGAGCCAACCACAAGTTGATTTTCTCGGGCACCTTTAATCCATCGAATATTGTCCGACATCTGCAATTTTATTTCATCGGGACTGTGGAGCATCATTTCTTCTAAAACTTCACAGGCAATCTCATCTGTTCGATCCAGGTCTTCCTGATTTCCTGAAGCACACACCCAACGGAAAGGTCCAAACCCATAATCAAAACACATCGGACCGAGTATATCCTGAATGTATGAAGGATATCGGAAATCGATACCGTTATCCGCCATAATATCTGCTCCAGACCTTGAGGCCTCGAGAAGAAATGCATTCCCGTAATCGAAGAAATACGTTCCCTTTGCGGTATGTTTATTCACGGATGCTGCATGTCTACGCAAGGAATCTCTAACATGTTGTTCAAATTTCTCGGGTTCCTCCGACATCATTCTGTTAGATTCTTCAAAATACAATCCTGCGGGATAGTAGCCACCGGCCCAAGGATTGTGCAACGACGTCTGGTCAGAACCTAGCTCAACAAAAATGTCATTCTCATCAAATTTTTCCCATACGTCTACTACATTTCCCAGATATGCAATCGATACTACCTCTTTGTTTCGTTTGGCTAAGGTTACTCGCTCGCACAATGCATTGAGATCAGTGATAACTTCATCAACCCAACCTTGCGAATGTCTCGTATGTACCGCTTTTGGATTGACCTCTGCCGTTACAGAGATACAGCCTGCGATGTTCCCTGCTTTGGGTTGAGCCCCTGACATCCCCCCTAAACCAGCTGTAAGAAATAATTTTCCGTGAATATCATCTGTTTTACCAGAAATTTTTCTTGCGGCATTTAATACAGTGATAGTAGTTCCGTGAACAATCCCCTGAGGCCCGATATACATGTAAGAACCCGCAGTCATCTGTCCATACTGAGTTACTCCGAGCGCATTGAATCGTTCCCAGTCATCGGGTTTTGAATAATTTGGAATCATCATTCCATTTGTCACCACAACACGCGGCGCATCTTTATGAGAGGGAAATAGTCCCATCGGATGGCCTGAATACATTACCAATGTTTGCTCATCTGTCATTTCCGACAGATATTTCATGGTCAGTCTGTATTGTATCCAATTTTGGAAGACCGCTCCGTTTCCACCATATGTGATCAGTTCATGCGGATGTTGCGCCACTGCATAATCCAGATTATTTTGGATCATTAACATTATTGCTTTTGCCTGAAGTGACTTGCCTGGGTAGTCCTCAATCGGACGTGCATACATTTTGTAATCCGGTCTATATCTGTACATGTAGATCCTTCCGTATGTCTCCAACTCATTGAGAAAGTCAGCTGCTAATTCATGGTGTTGATTCTTTGGAAAATAGCGCAACGCATTTCGAATAGCCAATTTTTTTTCTTCCAAGGAAAGGCTGTCCTTTCGTTTCGGAGCATGATTAATTTCCTGTTCATATGGCTTTTTTGGAGGAATAATGTCAGGAATGCCCTGAATCAGTTCCTTTTGAAAGGCTTCAAGCGTCATAATTTTATTTTTTGCAAAAATACGGAATGAATTCGTCTACTCAACGAATCACGTTGAGGTGACCATGCCAGAGATACTGGTCATCATTGATGCGGTCTTTTGCGACAATTTTCCATGTATATGTCCCGACAGGAACGATCTGTCCATTGTATGAACCATCCCACGATTCGGAAGGATTATTATTTTCCCAAATTATTTCGCCCCAACGATTAAAAATCAACATGTTGAAACTAAAAATATCAATTCCATCTATATGAACCTGAAAATTCTGGTTGTATTCATCCCCATCAGGCGTAAACGTGTTGGGAACAAAAAGTACCACATCCTGAACAACCAAGACGGGTTTAATGACCGTATCCATACATCCATATTCAGAAGTAGTAATAAGTGTAACCTGATATTCACCTGCCTCACCTTCCGGAAAAGTTGTAATTGGATTTTCAGAAGTTGAAAATTCAGGATTACCAGATTCTATATACCATTGATAGGTATCACCAAAAGTACTGTAGTTGTATAAATAGACCGTGGGATCATACAAATACGCAGGATTTGGGGAATGCATGAAATCAGCCACCGGCTTGGGATAAGAAGTCAAATAGCCCATGTAGGTTGTTGAATCAATACATCCTTCAGGAGAGGTAAGGATAATCTGTACATCGTACGATCCTGCGGACATCTCTCCAGTCACAATCGATGTAAGGTCATTGTAGGTTTCTCCATTGGAAATATTCCATACAATACTCTGTACCGTAGAGGGATCAGTTGTCATATTTAATGCAAAAGATGCTGGCTCACACTCTCCGGAATCGACAACTTCAACAGCAGGAACTGGCAAAGGGGCAACCTCTACAAGCACATCCAACACCAAAGGAGTAGATTCACACCCATCAGAAATCGTCACAGAATAGGTCATAGTTTGAGGAGGAGAAACGTCTGTTGAATCCAATGTTCCTGAGTCATTAGCACCATTCGACCAGACAAAAGTGTATGGCGCACCTATTCCTCCGCTCGCAGTAGCCCCCACCGTCGTTTCGTATCCGGGACAGACATAGGTTTCAGGAGAGATCGTACCGCTAATTGGATCTAAAACTGTTACGGTTATTGTCTCTGTAGGGGAAGTACAACCACTTTGATTTGATGAATATACAGAATAGGTCGTTGTCGTTGTTGGTTGAACAGATTGTTCTGCAAGTAGTGAAGTCGTATGATCCCAATGATACGAAACAGCATTTCCTCCGGCAGTAAACGCATTTAGTTGTGCGATACCATTTTGACAGATCGTCGTATCATTCGACACAGTAATCGCTAGTTGTGATGGCTCTGTTACAACTAAGGGGCCGCATTGAACACACCCCAATGCATTCCTCGTACAAACTGTGTAGTTTCCCGCACTTATCCCAGAAAACAATGGTGAAGCTTGCCAGGATGTGCCTCCATCGATGCTAAAGTCCACACCGGTGGCACTTGAAACTGTAATAGTGACAATGTCTGTTGAACTGAGCTGACTGTTACCACTACGGTATCTCGATTTGGACCACAAGCAGCACTAGTCTCCGTAAGAATAAATTGATACGTTCCATTCTGATTTACAGATACAAATGGATCAGAGGCTGAGCTCGAAGGTGCAAAATTGACAGCGGGAGCCGGTGTGATTCCAGAAGCGAGATAGGTCCATTGAAGTGTGTTTCCTGGATCACTCGCAGTTCCATCCAAATTAATTAGCTGTCCAAAACAGTATGCATTATCCTGTCCAGCATTGGGTTGTGGTGGTTGTTCAATATAAATTGTGAATACAGCTGTATCAACAAATTCAGACGAAGTTGATGTGGCAGGCTGGTATACTTCAACCTCATACGTAGTTGTTTGAGATGGAGTAACGGAAACATTTGATCCACTGCTCGTATTGGAAACTCCATCCGTCACCAGCCAAGTAAATTGAGGCGCATTGACACCTGGAGTGGCGATCGTGACTAAAGCCGTACCTCCAACACAAATCGTTTGGTCTGGAGCCGAAACACCACAAGCAACATTGGCTGTTCCGAAAAAGTTCAAATTTACATTCTGACTTGTACCACTATAATTTGACAAGCAAAGCAAATACTGTTGTCCTGCAGTAACATTTAGCGGATTTTCATAGCTCGAGGGGCTTCCACTCGGGGGAAGCTGACCGGGAGGAGCCATTCCGGTGTTTCCATTACACGTACCATTCCAGTTACACGCCACCGGTGGAAGGGTATTTCCGGTAATAGCAGCACATGTAGAAGAGCCATTGTAAGGCCACATAATCCAATCAAAACAACCTCCACTCGGACCTATGATAGACCACGCCAAAGTACCATTGGAAACCACAGAAATTGTAATAAACGTAGAGCTCGTTTCTCCACTTAGTAAGCAACCCGCATTGCCTGGAGAGGAATTCGGGTTTGTACTCGGATTAGAGATAGAACCCGATGTAAAATCTACGATGTTTGTTGAAGGATTATTCGGTGCTATGGCAAAGGATGGAGTCGTACAACCAGGAACAGCATCCGGACAATCATTAGGTTGTGCTACAGAAAGTAGACTCAGAAAAATTAAAAATAAAGCACTAAGGTATTTCATGGCTTATCACCGCAACCTTCAAAGGGATAGGGATGAACTTCATCTACACCATGTCGTCCTATTTGGACACACCATACTTTATCAGAAAAATTCTCAAACCAAGACTTGAATTCAGTTTCACTAAGTTGCTCTATACCCTTTGTCAGGACAAAAGCTCTTCTAGTATTGTAATCCAATCTTACAACTTTAAGATTCGGATGTTGCCTCATGGAGACCTCTAATTCCTTCATCTCTTGCTCTGAATCCATAGCGAGCATGCACTGAGCAAACAAGGTGACTTCAG
>JAJTDX010000049.1 GCA_021298235.1 Cryomorphaceae bacterium
TGTTTTATGGAGTTAATCCGGTGTATACACTTCCAAACGGAAAGGCATTCGGAGAGGCACTCAAAAAGGTTTCAACGACTCTTTCATTTGCTTCTCACTCGGATGAAACGGCTTCGAAATGTAAATATATCGCTCCGGATCACCACGCATTGGAATCTTGGGCGGATTACAACCCTACTACCTCGCACTTTGCTGTTGCACAACCAACGATCAGACCTTTATTTAATACGGCTTCTGCTCTTGAATCCATGCGAGTTTTGGCTGATAAGGCAACTCGTGGTGGAAAGGACTCCAAGGTGGCGTACGACTACATTCGTCAAATTTGGGTAAATGGCAGTGAGGCTCTTTCTGGAGTTAGGGGTGCAGATCTAGATATGTTTTGGAACATGGCCGTACACAACAGTTGCGTAAATATTCCTGCAGCTGTAGCTCCTTTAACAGTATTTACGGATGCTGCTGTAAGCAATTTGCCTACAGCTACAGGGCTAGAGGTGGTTCTTTATCAGAAAGCAGCTATAGGTATTGGTCAGCAAGCAAACAATCCTTGGTTGCAAGAGCTTCCAGATCCTATTACGAAGGTTACATGGGATAACTACATTACCATGAATCCTGTCGAAATGGAGAAAGCCGGGTATGTTACTACATACGATCAGGAAAATGGATTAAGTAAAGCCACATTGAAAGTAGGCGCTGAACAAGTTACCTTACCTGTTTATCCATTGCCTGGTCAGGCATTGGGTACGGTAGGTGTTGCTCTTGGCTATGGTCGTGGTGCAAATGGCGAGAATATCGGGAAGGCGGCTTTTCAAACGAAGGAATACGGTGGAAACGATACAGACGATAAAGGAAATTTAAAACCAATTGGTGCAAATGTTTTTGCTTTTGTGCAATCTGGTAAAACATACGGGTATGAGGCTTCAGGTTCAGTGACCAAGGCTGCAGGGACCTATGCAATTGCAGCGACTCAGATTCATCATACGGTGATGGGGCGTCATTCAATTGTGCGTGAAACGACTCTTGGAATCTTTAAAAATCAGGATAAAGAAGCATACAATCCTGCGCACATGCTGCAGAAATTGGACAAAGAAGGCAATCACATTGAAAAACCAGTTGGTGAGTTTGATTTGTGGGATGCTCATCCGGTTGAAAAAATTGGTCACCGATGGGGAATGACAGTGGATTTATCTTCTTGTATTGGTTGTGGTTCTTGTTTGGTAGCTTGCCAGTCTGAAAACAACGTTCCTGTTGTTGGTAAAGATGAGGTAAGAAGAGGCCGCGAAATGCATTGGTTGCGCATCGATCGTTATTTTGCTTCTGACGAGGAACTGGTTCCCGGGTTGAAGAAAGATGCTGACAATATCAGCTACGAACAGGCAGAAAAAGCAGCAGTAAACCCTAAGGTGGTTCACATGCCATTGATGTGTCACCATTGTAACCATGCGCCGTGTGAAACGGTTTGTCCGGTTGCGGCAACAACACACAGCAATGAAGGATTAAACCAAATGGCATACAACAGATGTATCGGTACACGTTACTGTGCGAACAACTGTCCTTATAAAGTGCGTCGTTTTAACTGGTTTAACTATCCTTCTTATAAGAAATTTACAGAAGTGAATCCTGCTCAGGATGACCTGGGTAGAATGGTTCTGAACCCTGATGTTACAGTGCGTACACGAGGTGTCATGGAAAAATGTTCTTTCTGTGTTCAACGTATTCAGGCAGGTAAGCTCGTTGCTAAGAAGGAGTCAAGACCTGTTGTGGATGGAGACTTCACTTCGGCTTGTGCTGATGCTTGTCCTACAAATGCAATCATTGTTGGAGACTGGAATGACTTAAAATCTATGGTTAGAACAAGCTCAGACGACAAACGTGCATATCAAGCTCTTGAAGAAGTTGGTGTCAAACCAAACGTTTGGTATAAAGTGAAAGTAAGAAACGAAGAGAATGCCGAATTAGCAAAGCATCAGGTGGCAGAGGCTCATCACGGTGCACATGCTGAAAAGAAAACACATCATTAACAGGAAAATTTAAGCGTAATGCATAAGGAAGCAGCAATAAGGGAACCCCTCATTTTAGGTCACAAGACGTATCATGATGTAACGGAGGATGTATGCAAGCCGATTGAAGACAAGGCGCCACGCATGTGGTATATCCTTTTCGGAATTGCATTAATCATCGGGTTATATGGTGTGGGGTGTATTTTTTACCTTCTTGGAACAGGTATTGGAGTTTGGGGATTGAATAAGACCATCGGTTGGGCTTGGGATATCACTAACTTCGTATGGTGGGTAGGTATCGGTCACGCTGGTACTTTGATCTCAGCCGTTCTTCTTTTGTTCAGACAAAAATGGAGAATGGCGATTAACAGATCAGCGGAAGCAATGACGATTTTCGCGGTCTTTATGGCAGGGATGTTTCCATTAATTCACATGGGCCGTCTTTGGGTAGGGTACTGGACTCTTCCTCTTCCAAACCATTTTGGATCGCTTTGGGTTAACTTTAACTCCCCTCTTCTTTGGGACGTATTCGCGATCTCAACGTATCTTTCAGTTTCACTTGTTTTCTGGTACATTGGTTTAATACCTGACTTCGCAACTATTCGTGACCGAGCTAAAAAACCTGTAGCTAAAAGGATGTATTCTATTCTTTCTTTTGGATGGTCTGGTCGTGCGAAACACTGGAATCGATTTGAATTGGTTTCGTTGGTTTTGGCCGGATTAGCGACTCCTCTTGTATTCTCGGTTCACTCTATCGTATCATTTGACTTTGCTACTTCAGTTATTCCAGGATGGCATACAACTATCTTCCCTCCGTATTTCGTAGCGGGTGCGGTATTTTCTGGTTTTGCCATGGTTCAAACACTTCTTCTTGTCATGAGAAAGGCCATGAATCTGGAGGCTTACATTCACACGAAGCATGTGGAATACATGAACATCGTAATCATGGTAACCGGTTCAATCGTGGGTACGGCCTATATCACGGAGCTCTTTATTTCTTGGTATTCAGGTGTTGAGTATGAGGCGTACGCATTTCTTAATCGTGCTACCGGTCCATATTGGTGGGCATATTGGTCCATGATGACATGCAACGTTATTTCGCCTCAGTTGATGTGGTTCCGTAAGCTAAGAAGAAGTTTATTGTTCACGTTCATTATTTCGATTGTGGTAAACATCGGTATGTGGTTTGAGCGCTATGTAATTATTGTGACTTCATTGCACAGAGATTATATTCCTGCAGCATGGAGCATGCATTACCCGAGTCACTTGGATATTGGGGTGTATATTGGGACAATTGGTTTGTTCTTTACATTCTTCTTGCTCTTCGCAAGATACTTCCCAGTATTGGCATTAAATGAAGTGAAAACGATATTGAAAAGTTCTGGTGAGTCTTACAAGAATGCACCTGATCACCACTAATTGAATAAAAATTAAGACAAGCAACATGGCAGATAAAGTAATGTATGCAATGTATGACGACGACGAGGTGCTGAAAGACGGCGCTAAGAAGTTGGTCGCTCAAGGAGTAAAAATCAACGAGGTATTTTCACCATTTCCTATTCACGGGATAGATCCGATCATAGGAGTGAAGAATACACGTTTGGGAATTATGGCCTTTATTTATGGGATCACAGGTACAATGCTGGCCACGGTTGGTATGCGTTATTTCATGGTCGTAGACTGGCCAATGAATATCGGGGGTAAACCAAACTTTTCTTATTTGGACAACATGTTGGCTTTTATTCCGATCACGTTCGAATTTACAGTATTGTGTGCTGCGCATGGGATGGCTATTACATATCTGTTGCGCAACAAAACACTTCCTGGGATTCCTGCTCAGAATCCAGATCCACGAACTACTGATGATAGATTCGTAATTGAAGTTAGGGCATCTGAAAATACTCAGTTCAGTGCAGAAGAATTGGAGAAAATGTTGAAGGATACCAGCTTGGTAGAATTGGATCAAAAAGATTTGAAATAAGGAGCAAAAGTTTAAATGAACGTCAAATGAACAAGAAGTTTAAGATATTCGTTGGGTTTGTAATGGCATCTGCATCGGTTTTAATACTAGGTGCATGTACAGCGAATGCAGATTCACCGGGATTGGAGTACATGCCTGATATGTACCGTTCGCCTGCAATTGAACCATATGTTGATCATGGTGAAATTCGCGGAAGAATAAATGAGGATGTAAAATTGAAGCAGTCTGCTCTTACGCCACCTGCCGGAACGATTCCTTTTTATGGAAAAGATTCTGAGGCGGTAATGCTCATGCTCCCTTATTTTAGAAAGGCGAATGTAGCTTTCCGTCAAACGCATGGGTTGTATGGTGCTGATTTGTCTCCAAAAGACGAATACGCAGAGGCTGTGAATGACATGAACCCATATAAACTTACTGCTGAGAATTCGGAGCTTATGTTCAAAAAAGGCAAGGAGCTTTACACAGCTATGTGTCAGCATTGCCATGGTGAGAAAGGGGATGGTAATGGACCTATGGTTGTCAGTGGCGCTTATTCAGGAGTGCCTAACTATAAAGATCGTTCCGCATTGAGTGATGGACAAATTTTCTACTCCATATATTATGGAAAAGGAGCAATGGGTTCACATGCTTCCTTATTGAATAAAAAAGAGATCTGGACTTTGGTACACTACGTGAAAAAGTTTCAGAATGCGGATTACGGAAAGTTTGATGCGAGTGGAAACATGGCGGTAGTAGCTGCTGCAGATACAACTGGAAATTAATAACATTGAATACGAGCAAAATGGAATTTTCTATTTCAAATAACGCGAAACGCCTCACGATGATCTTGTTAGTTACAGGAGCGATCCTGTTTATCATAGGATTGGCAACATCGATGGGAGATCATCATTTCAAAACCCGTCTCTTGGCAAATGGACTAATTAATGGGTTTTTCTTCTTTGCTTTGGGACTTGGGGCCTTATTCTTTCTGGCCTTACAATATGCTACTGAGACAGGATGGTATGCTTCTGTGAAAAGAGTCATTGAGTCTATTGCTATGTTTCTTCCCTATGGAATGGGATTACTTGGGTTAGTTTTACTGACACTTACATTTTTAGATGGTGCACACATTTACTCTTGGATGGATCCGGAAACAGTAGCTCATGATAAGATTATACAAGGTAAGGCTGTGTATTTAAATAAAGGATTTTTCTGGTTACGTACAGCTGTTTATTTTATCGTTTATTTCTTGTTCTTGAGAGGTTTCAGAATGCGCTCTTTGGAAGAGGATAGAATTGGCGGAACAGAGTTGCACTTTACAAACTACCGCAAAGGCGCTACATTTTTGGTCTTCTTTGCAGTATTCAGCTCAACTTCAGCTTGGGACTGGTTGATGTCAATTGATGTGCACTGGTTTTCTACGCTCTTCGGATGGTATACGTTCGCAGGAATGTGGTGTTCGTCCATGGTAGTCTTAGTGTTGACAACCCTTTATCTGAAGTCACTGGGTTATCTTCCAAAAGTGAATGATTCACATATTCATGACATCGGAAAATGGACTTTTGCAACATCTTTCCTCTGGTCGTACTTGTGGTTTTCTCAGTTCATGCTCATTTGGTATGCTAACATTGGGGAGGAAGTCGCTTATTACATGATGCGAATTGAAAACTTTAAAATTCTTTATTTCTCTATGTTCGTTATCAATTTTGCTTTCCCCATGCTAATTTTGATGTCGCGCGATGCAAAAAGAAATGCGGGAATACTATCTTTTGTAGGAGTAATTATTTTGATTGGGCATTGGTTGGATGTATACATCATGGTATCAGCAGGTTCATTGGGTGCAAATGCTAAAATTGGTGCACTCGAGATAGGGATGGCATTGCTTGTGGCTGGCGCATTCATTCGGATAATATTGAACAATTTGACAAAAGCACCGTTAACTCCGGTGAATCACCCGTTCCTGGACGAGAGTGTTCACCACGAAATATAATTTACACGTTAATTGAGAAATGATGGGAGGTAAACTGATTACTTTGATCGTTATAGTTTTAGGAGTAATTGCCGTTGCGCAACTCGTACGCGTTTACGAATTAACTTCAAAGCTACGCAACCGTGGAGAACATGAGATCACGGACCGAGACAATAACCTGAACGGTAAAATGATGTTCGCGTTTATGTTTGCGATGTATGCATTTTTCTTGTATTTGTGCATGGAATTTGGTTGGACAGGGAGAGGTGAAGCTGCATCCAACATTGGTAAAGAAACAGATTGGTTACTCAATTTGAACTTTATCATTATCATCCTGGTATTCCTACTAACGAATACCTTGTTGTTTTTCTTCACGTACCGTTATGTCCGCAAACCAGGAGTGAAGGCGCTCTATTTTCCACACAACAACAAGTTGGAGATGATTTGGACGATCGTTCCGGCTTGTGTATTGGCTGTGATCATCATCCTTGGTTTGAAGAAGTGGAACGAAGCGACAGGAGATGCCACCAAAGAGGCTATTCGCGTAGAATTGTTTTCTAAACAGTTTGATTGGACTGCCCGTTATTCTGGTAAGGATAACCGATTGGGAAGGTTCGATTATAAATTGACGACGGATAACAATGAATTGGCACTGATGACTGCAGCTACCATAGATAGTGCAATTGCGGCTATGGAAACAGGTCCAAATGGAATTAAAACCCTCGAAGCGAAGTTGAACGATCGTAAAGTGATGATGATTCCGGAAGATCGTGAGAAAATGGAAACCGATTTATCCAGAAAACAACGCATGATTCGATTATTGTATCAGATGCGTGAGCGTCATGATTCTAAGATTGATGCGATGGCATGGGATGATATCATCCAAAAAGATACACTTTACTTGTGTGCGAACAAAGAGTATGAATTTACTTTCCGTGCCAAAGATGTTATTCACTCTGCGTTCTTTCCTCATTTCCGTGCTCAGATGAATACCGTACCTGGTATGGTTACGCGCTTTAAATTTACACCTGACATTACAACGAAGGATATGCGAGAGCGCATGAACAATCCTAAGTTCAATTACGTTTTAATGTGTAACAAAATCTGCGGAGGAGCACACTACAAGATGAAGATGATTGTGGTAGTACTTGATGAACCACAGTACAAAGCATGGATGTCTGGTAAAAAGACCTTTAAGGACGGATATATGGCTGCCATTGCGGCACCTGCTGCTCCTGCTGATGGAACGGATTCTACAGCGGTGACTCAGGATACAGTAAGTTTAACAATGAACTAAGTATTAATTTTTAAAGATTAGAACGATGGCGGCAGCTACGCACGACACACACGGACATCACGATGCGCATGGACACCATGATCATGGTCATCATGAAGAGAGTTTCGTTTCGAAATATATCTTTAGCGAGGACCATAAAATGATTGGCAAGCAGTTCCTTATCACTGCAGTATTTATGGGAATTGTGGCAATGCTCTTATCAATCCTGTTTAGGATACAATTGGCATGGCCGGGTGAATCCTCTGATTTTCTAAGCTTCTTTTTAGGAGAAACTTGGGCACCTGGTGGTGTTTTGAAAGAGGATATGTACCTAGGTTTGGTAACAATCCATGGTACCATCATGGTATTCTTCCTTTTAACGGGTGGGTTGTCAGGTACCTTCTCCAATATCCTGATTCCTCTTCAATTGGGAGCTCGAGACATGGCTTCAGGATTTTTGAATATGTTGTCCTTTTGGTTTTTCTGTTTGTCTTCTCTTATAATGTTTGTTTCCTTGTTCATTGAGACGGGGCCAGCTATGGCGGGATGGACGGTTTATCCACCGCTATCGGCATTACCCCAATCAATTTCAGGAAATGGATTGGGAATGACTTTATGGTTGTTTTCTATGGCGATCTTCATTGCCGGATCGTTGATCGGTTCTTTGAATTATATTGTAACGGTTCTTAACTTAAGAACAACCGGAATGACAATGACTCGAATGCCCTTGACTATCTGGGCGTTCTTTGTAACTGCTATTCTTGGTGTATTGTCCTTTCCTGTCCTTTTATCTGCAGCTTTGTTGTTGATTATGGACCGTTTGGCTGGAACAAGCTTCTACCTTTCTGATATTATTGTAGGTGGTGAAATGCTAACAAATCATGGCGGATCACCGATCTTATTTCAGCACTTGTTCTGGTTCCTAGGTCATCCTGAGGTTTATATTGTACTTCTTCCTGCCCTTGGTTTATCTTCAGAAATCATTGCAACGAATTCACGTAAACCGATTTTCGGATACCGAGCAATGATCGGATCGATCTTGGCAATTGGATTCCTTTCCTTCATCGTATGGGGTCACCACATGTTTATAACAGGTATGAATCCATTCTTGGGGAGTGTGTTTGTATTTACCACCTTGTTGATCGCTATTCCATCTGCTGTAAAAGTATTCAACTATATAACGACTCTTTGGAAAGGATCCTTAGTTCTAACACCAGCAATGCTTTTTGCGATTGGATTGGTTTCAACATTCATTACAGGTGGTGTAACAGGGATCATTCTTGCGGATTCCGCTCTGGATATTGCAATTCATGACACCTACTTCGTGGTGGCTCACTTCCACATCGTAATGGGAATGTCAGCGGTATTCGGTATGTTCGCCGGGGTATATCATTGGTTCCCTAAAATGTATGGTCGAATGATGAATACGCGTCTTGGATACGCTCATTTCTGGATAACCATTATTGGTGCTTACGGAGTATTCTTCCCAATGCACTTTGTAGGTCTCGCAGGTGCACCGCGTCGTTACTATGACTACTCAGTGTACAACGAATTCGATACGAATTCATATGAAATGATTATGGATTTGAATGTAATAGTAACAGCCTTCGCAATTTTCGCTGCCTTAGGTCAGTTGTTGTTCCTTTTCAACTTCTTCTACAGTATTTATCGCGGTCCGAAGGCTCCACAAAACCCATGGAATTCAAATACACTCGAGTGGACTACACCAGTGGAACATATTCATGGAAACTGGCCTGGAGAGATCCCAACAGTTCATCGTTGGCCATATGATTATTCTAAGCCAGGTGCTGAAAAAGATTTCATTCCTCAAGATGTTCCGCTTGCAGAAGGTGAGGAAGAACATTAAAATGCTCATAAGTATTAATCAAGAGCCTTCTGTTCATCAGAGGGCTTTTGTATTTTTGTTAGGATGACAGAAGAGGAAGATTCATTTGATTACAGAGAGGAGGCATCCAAGCATGTCGATCAGGAGTATGATAAAGTCCTTCGACCTAAGGTGCTTGCAGATTTTGCTGGTCAACCATCCGTTGTACAGAATCTAGAGATTTTTGTGCAGGCGGCTAAGTTGAGAGGAGAACCTCTTGATCACGTATTGTTACATGGGCCTCCCGGATTGGGTAAAACAACGTTGGCCAATATTATTGCAAATGAGTTGGGTGTAGGTTTTAAGGTTACCAGCGGACCTGTACTCGACAAGCCGGGTGATCTTGCTGGGCTTCTTACCAATTTGCAGCAAGGAGATGTATTGTTCATCGACGAGATTCACCGTCTAAGCCCTGTAGTAGAGGAATACCTCTATTCAGCCATGGAAGATTATGTGATCGATATTATGATCGACTCTGGTCCGAATGCTCGAAGTGTTCAGATTACACTTAATCCATTTACACTCATCGGCGCAACAACACGTTCTGGCTTACTTACTTCGCCTTTGCGAGCAAGATTCGGAATCAACTCGAGGTTGGAATACTATGATAGTAAAACGCTGACAGCAATTGTTGAACGTTCATCCGGTTTATTGAACATTCCAATTACCGAGGGCGCAGCATACAAAATTGCAAGTCGAAGCAGGGGCACCCCACGAATAGCCAATGCACTTTTGAGAAGAGTGAGAGACTTTGCACAGATCAAAGGTACGGGTGTAATTGAGGAAGAAATTACCGATGTTGCCCTTAATGCATTGAATGTGGACGAGAGTGGCTTGGACGATATGGACCTGCGGATTTTAAAGGTAATCATCGATAAGTTTAGCGGCGGTCCGGTAGGTTTAACAACTATAGCCACAGCCATTGGTGAAAATGCTGGGACTCTGGAGGAAGTATATGAACCTTTTCTGATACAGGAAGGATTTTTGTTGCGCACACCTCGGGGCAGAAAAGCTACTGAAAAGGCATTTCGCCATTTAGGGAAGGATCACGGGTGGGTACAAGGCGGATTGTTTTGATCAATGGATCTTAAAAGTATTGCACGTACCAATCTTATAAAGGAGAAAGCCAGTGAGCTAGGTTTTTTTTCATGTTCAATTTCTAAAGCTCAATTTCTCGAAGAAGAAGCACATCATTTAGAAACATGGCTGAAGAATGGGTTCCAAGGCAAAATGTCCTATATGGAAAACCATTTTGATAAACGTCTGGATCCACGTCTGTTGGTTGAAGGAGCACGTTCTGTGGTTACTTTGCTTTTCAATTATTATTCGGAGCAAAAACAAAGCGATCCGGATGCACCCAAACTGTCGATGTATGCGTATGGAGAGGATTACCATGATGTAGTAAAAGAAAAACTGAAAGAACTTTTACAGCACATTTCGGTTCACATTGGAGAAGTCAATGGTCGTGCATTCGTCGATTCGGCGCCAGTGATGGATAAGGCCTGGGCTAAGCGTTCAGGAGCCGGCTGGATTGGGAAACATACAAATCTGATAAGCAAACGTGCCGGATCCTATTTTTTTATTGCCGAACTAATATTGGATCTTGAACTGGAATCTGACGGTCCTGTAACAGATCATTGCGGAACGTGCACAAAATGTATCGATGCCTGTCCAACTGAAGCGATCGTTGCTCCCTATGTGGTTGATGGGTCAAAGTGTATTTCCTACCTGACTATCGAACTTAAAGACGAACTGATTCCATCGGAGTTCAGAGGAAAAATGGATCATTGGATGTTTGGTTGTGATGTTTGTCAGTCAGTATGTCCATGGAACAGATTTTCAAAACAACATTCCGAACCACGTTTCGCACCTAAGAATAACTTATTGGATCTCTCAGCACGTGATTGGACGGATCTCTCGGAAGAACTATTTGAAGAGCTCTTCAAAAAGAGCGCGGTGAAAAGAACAAAATATTCAGGGTTGAAACGCAATATCTCCTTCTTGTCAAAGGGATAAATTCCTTATATTTCGACTCTAAACACTTTTGCATGAAGCCTTACGAACCAATGGATCAGGAAGTAAGCATGAGCATGGCCCCATACGCCGGACCATGGACGAAAGCTGAGGCAGCACATTTACTGCGACGAACCTTGTTTGGGCCAACCAATCAACAACTATTGGATGCTGTTTCAAACGGGATGTCTTCTACAGTTACTCAATTGCTCACGTTAAACCCGATCACAGAACCTCTGACATACGATCCGGGAGAAGCTGTAGCTGCCTTTGGTTCCACATGGGTGAATAGCGTGTATCCCACCGGAACACTTCAGATTGCCAATACCGACAATGCACGAGCAAAATCTCTGGGTGCTTGGCTGATGCTTAGGATTAATAATCAGGGATTTAGTATTGCAGAGAAAATGTGTTTGTTCTGGCAAAATCATTTCGCGGTAAATGACATGTCGGATCTGCGCGGTACGTATAATTACCTGATCAAGTTAAGACAACATGCCCTGGGAAATGTCAAACAATTGGTTAAAGACATTACCGTTGAACCTGCCATGCTGGTGTTTTTGAATGGAAATACCAACACGCTCTTCAGTCCGAATGAGAATTATGCGCGTGAACTTCTTGAATTATTCACGGTAGGGAAGGGCCCACAAATTGGCCCAGGTGACTACACGAATTACAAGGAAGAAGATGTTGCAGCCGGAGCTAAAATCCTTACCGGATTCATCGTTGAAGGATTGAAAAGCTCGACCATGCCTTCACCTGTGGCAACATTTTACCCCGTTCTGCACGATAATTCTACAAAACAATTATCGGAGCACTTCAATTTTAGCACGGTTTCACCGAATGGAGCACAAGAGTATTCCGACTATATAGACATAATTTTTCAGCAGCCTGCAGTTGCGACCAATATTTGTACAAAGCTGTATAGGTATTTTGTCAACTATGACCTTACAACGGATGTTCAGACGAATGTGATTCCGGTCATGGCTACTACACTGATCAACAATAATTACGAGGTATTGCCTGTACTTCAGGAACTCTTTGAGAGCGAACATTTCTACGATGTCGCATTGCGGGGAAGCATGATCAAAAGTCCAATAGAAAATGTGATGGGGATGGTGAATGCGACCAATTGGACCCCTGATTTCGACCTGGCCACCAATTACGAAATGTACCTTACCTTATATTATGTTGCCGGGGTGATGGGACAATATTATGGTGCCCCTCCCAATGTTGCAGGATGGCCGGCATATTATCAGGTTCCGGCATTTAGTCGCTTATGGACAAATTCTTCGACGATCAAGTTAAGGTTTGACCACTCTACCTACGTGAGCGTATTCTCAGGATATCCGGTAAATGGGAACGATTTGAAACTGGATTCTCTCGCCTTTTACACGGGATTGTCCTTACCTGAAGATCCAGTTGTGGCCATTGATGATATGTGCGATGTCTTTTTTCCTAAGACAGTAAGTGATGCTAAAAAATTAGCATTGAAGAATTTGCTGACAAACGGACTTTCTGATGCGGCATTTACGACACAGTATCTGCAATATATTGGTGGGGACACGTCTCTCGAGACGGCTCTCAGGTCACGTGTAAACAGTGTCTTGAATCGAATTTTTAAAATGCCGGAGTACCATATTTGTTAGAAGGAAAAGTTATGAAAAGAAGATCTTTTGTCAGAAACATTTCGCTCGGTGCTCTTTCAGTGCCATTTGCAGTTAAAGGAATAAATTATCAAACGGTATACAAAAAACTCTTCAGCACCTCAAAAAGTGCAGAGGACCGTGTGCTGGTGTTGATTCGTTTAAGTGGTGGAAATGACGGGCTAAATACCGTAATTCCTCTTAATTCGTATGACAACCTTCAACTGCACCGCCCAAATGTTATTTTGCCTCAATCATCATTGCTGCAAACAACTTCATCTCTTGGAATGCATCCAGCCATGTCGGGCATGAATCAATTATTTCAGGATGGTAAATTGACTATTATTCAGAACGTAGGTTATCCCGAACAGAATCGCTCTCATTTCAGATCAATGGACATTTGGTCAATGGGGAGCTTAGATCCAGCTGAAACAAGAGGGTGGCTGGGCCGCAAATTTGACATCGATTATCCGGATTACCCAAACGGTTATCCGAATGCCGATTTTCCCGATCCTTTTGCCATTAGTATGGGGTATGAAGTGTCCTCTACCTGTCAAGGTGTTGTGGCCAACTTTTCTCAAGCAGTTTCTGATCCGTTTACGAATTTCAATTTGTTCAATAGTTTTGAAACTTCTGATGGCACCTATTTTGGGGAGCACATGGCATTTCTTTCTACGCTCGTAGATCAAACGAACCAATACATAGATCAGATAAGTACTGCTGCAAATGCAGGTTCGACGATGTCAACATTGTATGATGAAACCAATGAGATTGCCAAGCAGTTGAGGCAAGTTGCCCAAATGATTTCTGGCGGACTAAAAACCAAGGTTTATATTTTGAATATCAATGGTTTTGATACGCATTTTGGACAGGTGGATCCTTCAGATACAACAGTCGGATTGCATGCGAGCTTGCTTAAAACTTTATCGGATGCTGTTGCTGCTTTTCAGGATGACTTACGACTCTTGGGGCTCGAAAACCGGGTGGCTGGCATGACTTTTTCTGAATTTGGAAGGCAGATAGCATCGAATGGTTCAGATGGAACGGATCATGGGGATGCTGCACCGCTCTTTATTTTTGGTTCCTGCATTAATGGTGGAACTCTAGGATCAGACCCAGTGATTGGTTTTGACCTGGCACCCCAGGAAGCTTTGCCGATGGAGATCGATTTTCGGGATATTTATGCTTCTGTTCTAAAGGATTGGTTCGAGGTTCCGGAAATAGAAATCCAATCTATTTTTGATCATGTGGTAACGTTTTATCCTGTTCTTGGAGCCTGTAATCTGAGCCTTGATGAAGATCCTGTCAACCATGATCAGGGAATTCTGTTCCCGAATCCTGCGGTCTCCAAGACAACACTAAAATTCAAAGCAAAAAATGAACATGTACGAATTGAAATGTTTGATGAAGCAGGAAGGCTTGCCAAGGTTATAATGGAAAAAGAACTAGTTGAGGATACCCACTTGATTCCAATTGAGGTTTTGGATATGATTGCAGGAAATTATACTATTCGCGTCAGTAAAGTATCGGGATCATTCGTCTTAAACCTAGTCAAGGTGAAATAAAAAAGGAACCCTTAGGCACGAATGGTCGGAAGAAATTTCGGCCATTTTTTTATGTCTTAAAAAACAGCTTGGGATCTCCTCCACAATGTATTACTATAATTGATATAGCGAGGTTTCTTATTTCCATAGAAAACCGTCTTTTGGCAGTTTTATAACCTACGTTATTTTCCTTTTTATAGATAAGTATTAGCATTGCCACAATCATTGTCATGTAAATCATTACCTGCATTCCATTTTTGTTCAAAGAGACCAAGTGACTTACGTTAAGTTCTTGTTTGATAAAGCGAAAGAAAACCTCTATGTCCCACCTTCTTCTGTATGCTTCTGCTATTTCTTTTGCAGTCAGTTCAAAATTGTTTGTTAGGAACCAAAATTCCTTATCCTCTTGTGCTTTACTTTTGACAATGACAAGTCTAAAATGGCTATTTAGAAGTATCTGCTTGAAATGCTTGTTACCACGTTTGTTATCGACAGAAATACCTGTATACAATTGAACTTTGGAGTCTTTTAATAATATTGATTCGCCAAGATCTATTTCTTGATTTTCGGAAAGATATGATTCAATTTCGATGTGTTTTCTATTTTCTTTGGCTCTACAGACGAATGTTATTTTATCGTCACTGAAAGCCTTCATAGCTCTTGTTGATTGCAAACCACGATCTATAACATAGATGTTTTGATGATTTGTTTCCTTTTTTACATGGCTCATAATTGCTTCAGGCAGTGCAATATCTTCACTTGTGTAAGTACTAGCTGTGAATACTTTTAAATCACAGGGAAAAAGGCCATCAAAAGAAACACTGTATTTGACAGCTTTCTTACCGGTAATATGTCCAAGACCTTCTACTAGTTTACCAACAGTTTCACTCACCATAGTGCTATCTACACGAATGAGATTATACTTCTCTATTTCAACTGAAGAGTATGACTTTGTGAACTGAGAATAGATATTTTCATATATCTTTTTGAAATAATCGGAATCCACGACTGAAAGTCTTTCTGAAATAGAACTTCTACGAACCGTTTCCTTTGCATCTAAGTCAAAAAGTAGCTTAAAAACTGGATCATTAAATGTATCTTCTAATGTGCGTTGACTTAGGCGCTCGTTTTCCAAAATACCATACATCAAAAGGTAGAACAGCTTTTTACCGTGTAGCACTTTTGTATAATAATCAACTTTGGTTTCTTGGGAAAGATTAGAAAGCAAATCCTCAGGTATCACATTTAGTAACTCCGCGGCTGTAATTTTATGATCTTTAAAAACTGACATAATGTATTGATTTTCAGTATTAAAGATACAAATATAGTTGTGAGTTCACAAGTTATATGACTGATAATCAAATAATTAAATAAACATGCTAATGTGTATAAAAACAAAAAAGTCGGAAGAAAAAATCTTCCGACCATTCGTG
>JAJTDX010000154.1 GCA_021298235.1 Cryomorphaceae bacterium
CAAGACTCCATTTCTCGTTTTGCTTTAAGGTATATGTAGCCTTTTTTGTCTTTAGAGAATTTCGATTTGACCTTTTTGAAGGTCTCCAAAGCAGCGTCATACCTGCCATTTTGTTTTTGCATTAATCCGAAATAAAGCAATGAATAGGGATAAATACCTCCTTCTTCACGTTCATAGACTTTTTTATAATAGTATTCTGCTTTGCGATAATCTTTGTAGGCCCGTAGTGTCTCGGCATAGTTCCACAGTGTTGCTACGGAATTCGAATCGATAGCCATCGCCTTCTGGTAAAGTTCAGTTGCATAGAAATAATCACCGGCTTCAAACTTTTCCTGTGCATGCTTCAGGTAAGCACCTAAATTGTTTTGCCCAAACACACTGTTTAGAGGTAAAAACACTATAAAAGTCAGTATCAGATATAATCTGGACATACGCGATGCAATGCTTTGCTAGGTTTAAAATGATTGAGAATATAGCGAACAGCAAACTCGATTCCTCCACGTGCATTGCTTGCAGGAACGAGCTTAGAGAAATTAATGTCATAACTAATTCCGGCAAACCAGGATTGATAGTCCATGCCCACCGTGAGAATGGCAGCATCACGGTTGCGATACCAGATGCCCCCGTAAACGGCACGATAGGTGCCAAGTCTGTCTATTAGCGTATATTTCACTGAAGATCCCAAGATCAGCTCACGGTATTTTCCCTGAAGAGAAAGGTTCACACCCGGAACAAGATCCCAGTCAATATCAAGTTTATAAAGACCTCGACCATGCAGATTAAAACGAATGTCACGGAATACTTTCTCGTTATAAAATCCCTGATCCGGACGATTCAGATTATAGAATCCCATTCCAAGGGTAAACTTTTCACGTTTATTTATGAAGTATTCATATACTGCCCCGGTTCCGATTGAGAAATTTGTTCTCCGATCGGTTTGAAAAAGTTCCCCTGATGGAAGAGTCGGGTCAAAGATGACACCATTAAACTGGTTATCAAAATAAAGCTGATCCCAATTTACCTGGCGATGGTTCATTCCGATATTAATTCCCGCACGAAGCGTGTGTATAGAGTCGGGAGTGAGTTTGAATAGGTATGATCCGTTCCCCTGAAACTCAATGGTTCTAAGCTTTCCATCTCCGCTGACATCGTGAAAGAACACTATTCCATAACCAATTTCCGGTCGGTTGTAAAGTCTTCCGTCGGCTGAAAAAGACAAGGTACTGAATGGAATTGTAACACTTTTCCATTGATTTCGATAATTACCGACAAAACGGTAGTCACCATTGAAGTTACCTGCGTTTCCAGGGTTTTGAAATAGTGGATTGTCATTGAATTGTGACCAGTGAATGTCCTGTCCGCTGCAAATTGAAGAAAACAGCAGAAATATAAGGACAAGGCAATTGGTTGTCAACCTCTTTAGTTTCATAATCTAAGGTTGAAGTTAAGAAAAGGAATGAGAACATTCACACATCTGTTTAAGTAATGTTACGTACATGACCGTAGGCATAATTTGGCATTTAATTAGCCGTACATTCCAAAATCTTTGCTTTCACAATTGCTTAACGGAAATTTGCTTTGTGATATCGTGTAAACTATGAAAAGCAACCCATGTATTTTAAAATTCTTGCCGCTCTGTCTGCTATTAATTTTTTGTTCAGAAGCTAGAGCGCAATACCAGTTGTCTGTTCCGTTCAATGAAGGATTTGTTGGAGACAATACAGCTCAAAACGTAAGTTCCAATTCTATTTACCTAACGGCACTGGGTTGGTCCAATATTCAGTTTTCTCAAAATTCATCTGCAACAACTTTTGTCGCTCAGGGGAATGACATCATTGGTTTTGTGTTAATTACTGACAATAATGGTGTGGAACATTCAATACCCGGTTACGTTAAATGGCGCGCACCAAGTGGTGCCGTAACATCTCTGGTCTTTTCACCCAGCTCATCCGTCACGATGGCTACAAACGGATCCAATGGAGGCTCGAGCTATACGATAAGTGCTTCGAAGTATGTAGGACTTATTTTTAATAATCAAACGCTAACCATTCCCAGTACAGGTTCCAATGCCGGTAAAGTGTCTGGAAATGCCGCAACAACTGGTTTGCTGGATCAATTGAATACGTATCTTGCTGCTTTTCCATTCCTGAGTGTACCTAATTATTCTGTGTATGAAAGTGCTGGTAAAGTATTGGTTACACTAAGTTTATCGGCATCAAGTTCAAATACAGTCTCGGCATTATATACAACCGGAGATAGCACAGCTTTGAGTACATCAGATTACACAACCAAAACGGGTTCAGTGAGTTTTGCACCCGGTGAACTGACCAAAACGATTGAGTTTTCCATTACTTCGGATGCAAATGTTGAGGGAACAGAATTCTTCAAAGTGACTTTTACAGATGCAAAAAATGCGTCTATTCAGAAAGGAATGTCAACCGTAACTATTTGGGATGACAGCCCTCTCGGAGTGGAGTTAATGTCGTTCAATGCGCAATGTCAGAATGGTCTTGTTAGTATTTCATGGGCTACAGCCTCTGAGCATAATTCAGATTATTTTGCACTTATGAAACTTTCTGATTCAGACACTTGGGTCGAAATCGCTCAAGTGAAGGGGCAAGGCAATACCACTGAATTTACGGAATATTTTATGGAGGATCGCTCGGTAAGTGATTTAGGTGTATACCAATTGATAGAGTACGATATGGACGGAACGGCAACTGAATTTTCGCCTGTTAAAGTTGAGTGTCGCTCATCCGAGGAGATCGTATATGAGGTATATCCAAACCCCACGAAAGGAGAGCTTTCTTTGAAAATCGATTGGAAAAGGGCAGACCAAACTGCTCAGGTGACGGTATTGGAACTACAGGGTGGAATAGTTTATCAGAACGTGATATCTGTTTCCTCGGGTGTGAATGTACATTACATGGATCTTTCTGAGCTTAAGTCAGGGACGTATCTTTTACAAACGAATTTGGATTCTAAAATCCAAACGCAGCGGGTTGTAATTCAATGATTATTCAAAGAACAGAAGCAGGATCAGAATTCCGATGATTACAAACAGTAGATAAAGTTTGGGGTCCTTGTATAAGGGCCTTGTACGCTTTTTTGCAAGCAGTTCATAGTCGGAATAGATACGAGAAAAATTTTTAAACCGCTTGATCTGGTTTAGATTTGGCTCGAGGTTTTTTCCTTCTTTATTTAATGTAAAACGTCTCATTTTTTTAGTTCGTTCCATTTTTTTTGAAGCTTCTCTAAAATTCGGTATACTCGCATTTTGGCATTCGCTTCGGTGATGGAATAGATATCTGCAATCTCTTTGAAACTAAGCTCCTGAAAAAATCTTAATTCAATCAGGTCTAATTGCTCTTGTTCCATTTCATTTAATATGTCCATCAATTTTTCTTGCTCCTCTTGGGTCATATACCCGCTAATTCCAGCCTCTTCTATTATTCCTGTAAATTTTCGTTCGTCGATTTCTACGGTGTAAGCTTTACTTTGTTTTCGAAAGAACATGTTGACTTCATTTTGAGCAATTCTGTATAACCACGATACAAAATTCAGACCCCGATCTTCGTACTTATCTATGTTCGCCATAGCCTTAATGAATGTTTGCTGACAAAGATCTCCAGACTCGGCCTCATTGCCGCCTAACCGTTTGAAAATAAAACGAAAGATGGTTTCGAAATATTTCTCGTACAAAGGACCAAAATGTTTCGCGTCAACCTTTGCAAGTGCAATTTGCTGCACTTCGTTTATAGGAGTTGATGATTTTGGTTTTTTGAACAGGCTCATTTCAGATTAGAAATGCAGATTGAAATAAAAGTAACAAACAATCTTCTAGGGTGTGCTTAGTGACACGGGTAGAATTTTCCCATTCATCCATTGATGACCACGTAAAGCGAAATCTGCAATGAAATTTGCCATTTCATCTGCATTCATAGGTGCTTGGTAGCCTGGAAAAGCTTCCTCCAGCATTTCAGTTTGAACTGCCCCGAGACAAAGACAATTCATCCTGGTCTTTGAGCTTTTAAATTCCTCTGCAAAAAGTTCAGTAAAGGAGCACAAGGCCGCTTTGG
>JAJTDX010000050.1 GCA_021298235.1 Cryomorphaceae bacterium
GTCGGAGCACTACGAAGAAATCATTCGAGAGCTTGGAGAAGATCCAACCAGGGAAGGATTGCTCAAAACTCCGGAGAGAGTTGCTAAAGCAATGCAGTACATGACACATGGCTACGGTCTCAATCCGGACGATCTTATGAATCAGGCAATATTTCACGAGGATTACTCTGAAATGGTAATTGTAAAGGATATTGAAGTTTATTCCATGTGCGAGCATCACATGCTACCTTTCTTTGGCAAGGCACATGTTGCCTATGTTCCAAACGGAAAAATTGTGGGCCTCAGCAAAATTCCTCGTGTGGTAGATGCTTACGCTCGTCGTTTACAGGTCCAGGAACGACTGACCATCCAAATACGTGACTGCATACAGAGAACGTTGAACCCTAAAGGAGTGGCAGTGGTAATTGAGTGCGCACACATGTGCATGCAAATGCGGGGAGTTCAAAAACAGAATTCAGTAACGACCTCCAGTGCCTTCACAGGTTTATTCTTGGAGAATGATGCAACTAGAAAAGAATTTATTAATTTAGTGCAAGCTAAATTACATTAACAATGGACAACAATTTCATTCATTCTCAAGATGGTTACACACGTGAGATCTCACGTGAATTCTTCCGAAACGTGTACAGCTACATGTTTGGGGCTTTGGGTATTTCGGGAATCATTGCATACACGTGCGGTACACCCGAATTTTTCACTCAATATTTCTTAAACTCAACAGGAACAGGATTCGCACCTATTATGTGGATCGTGGTCTTCTCACCGATCGTGCTGGGATTAGTAATTCAATGGGGCTTTCAAAGGCTGTCCATGGGCATGCTTCTTGGACTATTCATAGTTTACTCCGCGCTAATGGGTCTGAGTTTAAGTACAATTTTCCTTGTATACAAGCTCTCTGCGATCGTCATGACATTTTTTGTTACGGCGGGTGCATTTGGAGGAATGGCTGTTTTGGGATATACAACCAAAACAGACTTAACAAAGTTTGGAAGTCTACTCTACATGGTTTTTATCGGTATGTTCATTGCCGCAATCGTAAACATGTTTTTGGGCAACGGTATGTTAGATTTCGTCATTTCTGTTCTCGGGGTGTTTGTTTTCACCGGTTTGACAGCTTACCACATGCAACAGTTGAAAGGGCTTTCAGAAAATGCTGCTATCTCCGAAACTGATCGTAGCAAGCTTGCCTTGGTTGGTGGATTACAGTTGTACATTTTGTTTGTGAACCTGTTTTTGTCTCTCTTAAGACTAATGGGAGGAAGAAATTAATACTCCAATAACACTTAAAATTAACGTCATGTCAGATAACTTTTTTGAAGGATCAACAGCTGCAGTAGGAACAATCTACACCGTTTTTGTACTCGCAGTTATCATCTCCATTTTGATCTGGGGATAATCCACTGAAAAAAAATAATGAAAGCCATTCTCTAAGGATGGCTTTTTTGTTTTTCTTTGATTCTAAATAGTAGCATGCCGTTCAATTCCATTTTTTCTTGGTTCATAAAAAAGCGGATCCACCAGATCGAACTTTTCAGGAAATACCCTGTGGAAGTTCAAAGCGAATGGATGGAAAAGCTCATTACGACGGCAAAAAATACTGAGTTTGGGAAGAAATTCAGCTTTGAATCGCATCATTCCTACGAGTCGTTTTCGAGAGATGTTCCCCTGCAGGATTATCAAGATGTTGAACCGTTTGTGCAACGATTGATTCAAGGCGAACAGAATCTGCTTTGGCCGACTGAAACACGTTGGTTCGCTAAATCTTCGGGGACCTCCGAACAACGAAGTAAACTTATACCTGTAACAAGAGAATCACTTGAAGAATGCCACTACAAAGGCGGTAAAGATTTACTTTCTTTGTATTACCATCACTTACCAAATAGAAAATTATACAACGGAAAACACCTCATCGTTGGCGGGAGTGCTCAAATAAATCAACTTTCTGCTGACTCCTATTTTGGTGACCTATCCGCAATTATCGTCAAAAATCTTCCATGGTGGGCAGAGATTCGTCGCACTCCTTCGAAGGAAACCGCTTTGCTGAGTGAATGGGAAGAAAAAATTGAACGGATGGCCAAAGAAACAATCGAAGAGGATGTATACATACTAGCCGGTGTGCCAAGCTGGACGTCGGTACTAGCGAAACGAATACTTGAAATCAGCGGTAAATCAAACCTGAAAGAAGTTTGGCCGAATCTCGAGCTCTTCATGCACGGTGGTGTAAGCTTTGAACCCTACAGAAGTTATTTTCAAAACCTCATCCCTGATCCCGAAATGCATTATGTTGAAACATACAATGCTTCCGAAGGTTTTTTTGGAATTCAAGATCAGCTAGACACGAATGAGCTGTTACTCATGCTGGATTACGGTATATTTTACGAGTTTATACCAATGACTCATTTTGATGGGACGAATTCTTCAAAAGTGATTGAGCTGTCCCAAGTTGAGGTTGGAGTAAATTACGCATTGGTCATTTCCACAAATGGAGGCCTGTGGCGTTATATTATTGGGGACACCATTTCTTTTACCTCTCTAACTCCATACAGATTTCGTATTACCGGTCGTACGAAAAGCTTTATCAATGTTTTCGGTGAGGAACTTATTGTTGACAATGCCGAAAAAGCAATGGGATTTGCGTGCAGTAAAACAGAAGCTGTAATTAAAGATTATACCGTTGCTCCGAAGTTTATGAATAGCATTGAAACTGGTGCGCATGAGTGGTTTCTTGAATTCACTACTCCTCCGGATGACCTGAACCGGTTTAGAACAGTACTAGATGAAAAATTGAGGGAATTAAACTCAGATTACGATGCAAAAAGGTATCAGAACTTCGTTCTTGAGGCACCAATTATTCACATCTTAAACCCGGGATCTTTTGACTCCTGGTTGAAGTCAAAAGGTAAGCTTGGCGGACAGAACAAAATAGTTCGACTTTCCAACGACCGCAACTATGTGGAGCAATTTTTGAGTTATCTTTCGACACAGCAAATCGAAATGAAATGAGATTATTGCCAATTGCTTTAATATTTTGTCTGTTCAACGTTCGAGCTCAAGACTCCCTTAACAATTGGACCTTACTTAAAGAATATGCCCTTGAAAAAGACGCCATTTGGAATACAGACATCCTCGAAAACGTCTATGTGGTGCACAATCGAATGATTACCAAATATGACTCAGCAGGAGTTAAGAAGTTCTCCCAAAGCATTAAATCCATTGGTCAGGTAAAAGAGATCATGCCTATAAATACGATGAAACTCGTGCTATTCTCAGAGGATCAACAAGTATTATGTTTATTGGATAATACACTTACGATGAGTGAAAATCTGATTGATCTTTCAGAATATGGAATTGTGAGCGCTTCGTTGGCAACGACTTCTTCACAATCTGATAAAATCTGGATTCTTGATCAGCTGAATTCACGTCTTCTCCTACTCGATCTATCTGGTAAAATACAATTTCAGGAAGTAAGAAACCTCAAAGGAATTCTTGATATAAAGGAGATCAATTCCATGTTTGAAACAGACAATCATTTATTCCTTTTTGGTTCAGGAAAAGTTTACGAATTTGACATGTACGGAACTTTGTTAAACGACATGGAGTTAGGAAATGTCATAGTTGATACTGTGCATTGTATTCCCGAAGGTAAGAGGGTTTATTGTGCCTTAAAGGATGAACTTATTGGACAAGACCTCGATGGGGCAAATAAAAAAGGAATTAAAATGCCTGTTAATCAAGTATTTGAATTCAAAAAAGTTAGCGATATATACTACTTCAGAACTGCTGATAAAATTTTGAAATACGCTTTCAAAAACAATCGCTAATTCTATCAATTATTGTAATTTAGGCAGTCTAAAATCTTTGATTTATGCATATTGCTGTTGCTGGAAATATAGGTTCAGGAAAGACCACGCTAACAAAACTTTTGGCGAAACATTACAGTTGGGAAACTCATTTTGAGGATGTGGACCAAAATCCTTACCTAAATGATTTTTATGAGGACATGCAACGCTGGTCATTCAACCTTCAGATTTATTATCTGAACAGTAGATTCACCCAGATACAGGAAATCAAAGAGACAGAAAAAAACGTCATTCAAGATCGGACTATATACGAAGATGCGTTCATATTTGCACCGAATCTTCATTCAATGGGATTAATGACCACGAGAGATTTCGAAAATTATTTCTCGCTTTTTAACCTAATGGATTCATTTGTTTCATCTCCTGACCTACTCATCTATCTGAGAGCCAGTGTCCCCACTCTCGTAAATCAAATTCAGCAACGTGGAAGGGAATATGAAGAAAGTATCCGATTGGATTACCTTAAGCGTTTGAATGAGCGTTATGAAGCTTGGATTTCCACCTACGATAAAGGAAAGCTTCTAATTATTGATGTCGATAATAACCGTTTCCCGGAAAGTCAAGAGGATTTAGGAAAAATCATCAATGCGATCGATGCAGAGATCAATGGGTTGTTCTGAGATTTTCAAATCAGTTCAAGAAGGTTAGTACCAAGTGCTCATGCGTGTTTGAAGTGAGTAAAAAGAATTCAAATGTTCAAATGTTCAAATGTTCAAATGTTCAAATGTTCAAATGTTCAAATGTTCAAATCGTTTAATTTTGAAATATTCTAATCCATGATCGTAGTTACAGGTGCAGCCGGATTCATTGGAAGTTGTTTGGTCAGAAAACTCAACGATCTTGGGTACGGCGACATCGTTGTGGTGGATGATTTTTCTAAAACGGAAAAAGACAGAAACCTGGAAGGCAAGACACTCATCGTTAAAATTGGCCGAACTGATTTTTTAAAGTGGATGGAAGATTTTGGCAACGAAGTTTCTTTTATCATCCATATCGGTGCCCGAACAGACACGACAGAATTCAACAAAACTATCCTTGATGAATTGAACTTTAACTACTCACAAGATGTTTGGAATGCTTGCGTTCGATTCTCCATTCCACTGATTTATGCAAGCTCAGCTGCAACCTATGGACTGGGCGAATTTGGATACAAGGACGACCATTCGGTAATACCGCAATTAAAACCACTCAATCCTTATGGCGAATCGAAGAATGATTTTGACAAATGGGTTTTGAAGCAAACGGTCCATCCTCCTTTTTGGGCAGGACTTAAGTTTTTCAATGTATACGGACCAAATGAATACCACAAGGGACGAATGGCAAGTGTTATCTTCCATGCATTCAATCAGATCCAAGAGACCGGAGGCATGAGGCTATTTCGATCGCACCATAAAGATTATTCAGATGGCGGCCAACTAAGAGACTTTGTATATGTCAAAGATGTGGTAAACGTGATTTCATTTCTCATGGAGAAAAAACCGGAATCCGGGATTTATAACCTTGGTTCTGGAAAAGCACGTACGTTTCTAGATTTGGCCAAAAACACCTTTAAGAGCCTCGGAATTGATGAGAACATCTCTTTTATCGATACACCTGTTGACATACGTGATAAATACCAATATTTCACTGAAGCGAATATGTCCAAGCTGCGTTCGCAAGGGTATACGACTAGCTTCCATTCTCTTGAAGAGGGTGTAAAAGATTACGTTCAAAACTACCTAGTGGAGAACAAGACTTATTAATAAGTCTATTTTATCAATGTGACGTGTCCCGAGTACGTTTCTTTATCGTCATTGTTTTTTAACTTCAGGTCCATCCTCCAGGTATACAAACCATCCGGGGCTGGAGTCCCATTGTAGTTGCCATTCCATCCTTTGGAGGGATCATGAGATTCAAAGATGATTTCACCCCATCTGTTGTATAAAAAGAAAGAATAGTTGTAGATATCGTATCCACTTGTAATCACTGGGGTGAATTCATTATTGTACTCATCCCCATTTGGTGTAAAAGCATTCGGGACATAAAAAATCGTTTCCTCATTAATGAGCAAATAGACGAAAGCTGTATCTACGCATCCTTCGGGGGAAGTAGCTATAAGCATAACCGGCATTGTGCCGTAAACACCATCCTCAAATTCATACACGGGAGAAGTTTCTGTGCTCGTACCTACCCCATCGCCAAAGCTCCAAAAATATGAAGCCGCATTATTACTTTGATTCGTGAACTCTACTTCTGTGTCCAAGCTTGAAAGCACTTGATTGTCCACCATGAAATCGGCTTGAGGCAATGCGTAGGTAGTAATAACAAGTACATCTGAATTGACGCATCCAAATCCGTCTGTTCCCGTTACAGTATATGAAATAGTCCCGGAATTCGGCACAAATTCATCCCCATTTACCGCACCACCCGACCACTGATACGAAATTGCTCCAAAGCCGGATAAAACTACCGTGTCACCATAACACAACTGTAAATCCGGGCCGGCACTCACATTTGGAAGGGGGTGAACAGTCACAGTAGTTGAGGCTGTACCGCTACACCCACTCGGCGTGGTCAAAGTCAGGGTATAGGTTGTCGTCGTTTGAGGATTGGCAACAGGTTGTGCTGCAGCTGCGTCACTCAATGTTGTTGAAGGTGTCCATGCATATGTGAACGCAGGATTTTCTACAGGTCCAATCGTAACATCATCCCCAATACAAATGGAATGGCTGTTCGTCATATTGATAGCCGGAGATGAACTCACGGTTACCTGAACGGTTTCTGCTGAAGTTTGACATCCATTATCCCCAGTAATTACAAGAGAATAGGTAGTTGTAGCGTTGGGACTTGCGGTAGGTTGAGCTACGGTTGCACTCGACAACCCTGTAGCTGGACTCCACTGGTAGGATTGACCAGCCACTGCTGGTTCACCCAAAACAATCTGATCTGAAGAACATATGCTAGTATCAGATACTGCAAAGGGAACTATCTGAATAATTTCCAACGTTTCCACAATTGTATCACGACATCCTAAATCACCCTCAACAATTAAAGACACGTCATATGTTCCAGGTGAAAAGGTGTGACTAGGGTCTTCTAAGGTAGAACCTGATCCATCTCCAAAATCCCATTCCCAACTTATAATTGTTTGTGAGGAAGAGGATGTACTTTGAAATTCGACAAATCCGGTGCAATCATCTGTATAATCGAAAGAAGACTGGGTATTAGCCATGTTAGCCACGATGTCGTTGACAGTGACTGGATTGAACTGAAAAGATCCAGTATAATAATTTCTGGGAATGGTTTGGCTTCCCTCAGGATCGCCTGGATTAGGGTCTATTGGTCCGGTATACGAACCACCCACACTCGAAATTGCCGAACCCACAAGTGGAGCAACTGTTGGGTCATCAGCAGTAACGTGATACACGATGAATGTTGCATCATACGTTGTTTTCATATAATTGTATTCGCCATACCCTACTAAGCCTGGAAGTCCACCCGCATTGAACAAGGTACTTCCCCACCCTTCTGCATTTCCGTAGGCATCCGTAAATAAGATAAACACTGGACGACAAGGAGAAGAAACAATGTCTAGCTCACCGCCTGCATCCCAGATCCCATCCAAGCGCATGGAGGCCATGGAAGCAGGAAGAAAATCATTGTAAATATTGGCTGCAGGCCCAAAAACACGATTCCATGAAGCAACGGTTACGGGATTTGAAGAGAAAGGAACACTAATGTCGTACAAACCTGGATTCAAGGTCACATCCTCACCCCCATATTGAATAACGGCAATCCGTGTTGTAGGATTAGAGGCAAGGATCTGATTCGATAATTGATCTATGGATGTTTGCATTGTCGAAAACTCCCAATCGTCAATCGAACCTGAGTTATCCACAATAAATATAACATCTTTACAGGTCCCGCATGTCTGTTGAGCCCAAGCGCTTTGTCCTAAGATAACGAAGGATAAAAACAATAAAAAACGGGTCAAAAACTGCATATTAATCATTTGTGTGTCCTACTCTAACGGGAAACAGTATCAAAGGGTTGCCAATAATACGCATAATTACACGTAAAATTCTGTCAAAAGCATCAAGGCACACAGACCAATGTGTCATAAGTAGAGGAAAAACCGGCCCAAACACCCATAGCTCCACCTTTAATATTTGTTGGAATATTAATCGGTGTGGCAAAAGGATTCCCAGCTGAATACACCTGATTGTATTTCTTTTCCATAAATTCATATACCGCGCGATCCACCTTGGAATACTTGATGACCACTGTATCCCCTAAAGCGTAATAACACCTCATGTCTTCCGGTTCAAAATCGTCTCTGCACGTCATAGGATTCTCATAGGCAAAATCAAAGGTCAAGCCATCAAAGAATTCATCGTCATAATATGGATTGAACGGTTTCGAGAAAATTTCATCACTCTGTGTGCCTTTAAGCCTTTTGACTTCCCATTTGTAGGCATCGTAGGTTCCGGCAGGATCTGCAAGTTTTGCCCAAGAAAAACCTCTGTCAGTATACCCAGCCTCGGGTTTCCAATAGACTTCCAATAATTGAGTCGGTGCTGGTAATATTGTTGTGGAAGTATAGGTCTTTCCTTGATAATTGATTTCAAGACTATAATCCTTCCCTGCTTCCCCTATCATTGTACTGTTCAACCCATAATACACCGGCATATGAAGATTGGAAAGAATAAAACTCTCAAAACCAAGGATTTCAGACACCTGAGTTAGCTCAGATTGCGGCAACTCATCCGTGTACACAAGTTCTAGAGTAATGGTCTGAAGTCCATCGGAAACCAACACCTCTGCACCCGAAATAAAACTGTTTAAATAAGCTTCGATATTTGTCGGAGCATACACATTAGCTGTTTTGGATAACAGTACCAAAGGTTTTTTTCCGGTTTCAATACTTCCATCTACTACCACCTGCTCTTGATATCCAGGAATATCGATTTTAACTTCCTTCGTACAAGAAAAAAGGAAAAGTATCCCGCTAAGCAGTATTACCGGGGAAATCAGTAAACTTTTTAAAATTCGAAGTTCCATGTCACACTTGGAATTATTGGGAACAAAGACACTTGTTTGACAGAGATTTTAAAGTCACCATTCAGAAAATCACCATCATTGTCTACATACAAAAAGAATGGATTTGCCCTGTTGTATAAATTGTAGACAGAAAAAGACCAGTTGCTTTGGTAGCGTTTTTTAACTTGAATGGATTCGCCCGTAACTTTATCCGTACGAGTCTTGTATTTCTTGCCGTACAATGTGGCCGAGATATCAAGACGATGGTAAGGAGCCATTCGCGTAGAATTTCGAGCTCCATAATTAAACAAAAGATTTTGATCCTGCACATACCAGGAAGTTGGCAATGTCAATGTATTTCCTGTTGCATAAATAAAAGACGACCCAAAAGTCCATCGCTCATTTAACTTATATCCAGCAACCACAGTCAGATCATGTCTACGGTCATATTTAGCAGGAAAAACCTCTCCGCTGTTTAGGTCAGGAAATACGCGTTCTGTCTTTGCCCATGTATACCCGACCCAACCTGTGAGTTTACCATAAGACCTCTTTACAAAAAGTTCAACACCATATGCCCAGCCTTCTCCAAAAACAAGATAATTGTCCGTATTGTCGTTGACATTGTCTCCGGGAAGCACTCCTTCCGCATACTCGATCAGGTTTTTCATCCCTTTATAATACACTTCCACCGATGCTTCGTATTTGTCGTCTAGAAAGTTTCTGTAATAGCCCAGAGACGCCTGCCAACCGCGCTGAGGTTGCGCTTTGTCTGTCGAGGGATACCAGATATCTGTCGGAAGTGAAACGGCACTTAATGAAGTCAGGTGGACATATTGGTAATTGTAGGAATACCCACCCTTTATCGCACTATTGTCTTTTAGTAACCATCTGAAAGAAATTCTCGGTTCCAACCCATTGTAAAATCGTATAACCTCGCCTGGAGAATACGCATAGGAGGAATCTTGTGTACTGATCCCATCCCCATTTATAAACCGAGTAAACGGTCCGACATGCTGGTACATACTGTACCTCAAACCAGCATTAATTCTTAAGTATTCGTTGACATCGAATTCATCCATTAAATACAAAGCGGATTCATGGCTATACAATTTTTCGGCATTTGACGGATCAAGGAATACCACTGAGTCAGTTTCTGCAGAAATACTAGATGGTGTGAACATGTGATAAATGTAATTGGCACCCCATTTAATTCTATGTCGTGTATTAGGGAAATAGGAGAAATCAACCTTTGCCCCCGCGTCCTGAATGCCCGAACGAAGAGAAAATTTAAATTGGTCTTGATCGGAAAGGAACCCAAATTTATAATCCGAATAGGTTGCCGTTAAATTCATGAACAGTTTGTTCGAGAACAAGTGATTCCATCGAAGTGCACCAATACCATTCCCCCAAGGCATATCAACCTTAAAATCATCGGTTCCGCTGCGGAAAGAAAATTTATCGAGGCCATAGTAACCGCTTAAAAAGATCTTATCCTTTTCTCCGAGCTTGTAATTAAGCTTGAGGTTCAGATCGTAAAAAAAATAACCAGATCCAGCAAATGGTGAAGTGTCAGGAATGAACGCTTTCATCAACAAATCAATGTAAGTTCTTCGGCCGGCAATCATGAACGATCCGCGATCCTTTTTTAAAGGACCTTCAACAGTTAATCGCGAAGAAATCAGACCTATTCCGCCTGTTACCTTGATCCGTTTGTAATTCCCTTCGATCATATTAACCTCGAGAACTGAAGATATGCGCCCTCCATAATTTGCGGGCATTCCGCCCTTGATCAAATTGACACTTTTGACAGCATCTGAATTAAATACAGAGAAAAATCCAAACAAATGTGCTGCATTGTATACTACGCCTTCGTCCAAAACAACCAAGTTTTGATCCGGTCCTCCTCCCCGAACATAAAAACCTTGACCACCTTCTGAAACGGAGGATACTCCGGGCAACAACTGAATCGTTTTGATGATATCCACCTCACCCATAAATGCCGGCAAGGTTTTTATCTTTTCAACCTCCAGTTCAATCTGTCCAATTTTGGTAGAATTGACGTTCTCCCCTTTTTTGACATTTAATTTTATTTCTTGAAGCTCTTCCAAATCTGCTCCCAATTCCACATTCAAGATCACATCCTGAGAGAGGTCGATTGTGCGCTTTTCTGTCTTTTGCCCAACTGAACTAAACTCAACTTCATACAATCCTTTGTCTACAGTCAAGGAGTAAAATCCATATGGATTTGTCACCGTACCTTGTTTGATGGAAGAAATCGATATTCGAGCACCTACCACACTCTCCCCAGATTTTGAGTCAGTTATATATCCACTGAGTGTACTTTTGCCCTGTCCCAAAGCAGAAAACAAGGACATTAAAGCAAGAAAAAAAACACTAAACTTCATGGAATGCATTTGGCAGCGCAATATTACTGACTCTTTCAACAATGATAGACTGAATTAGTTCGAAAGGCATTATTTATTTTTAAATGGCCTGAGCAGTTTTGCCCGAAGCACAAAATCTTTATTTTGTAATTTCGCGTGACTATAAAAAATTTCCTACATGAAAATTTCCTACAACTGGTTGAAGGAGTACATCAAGACCGAACTTTCAGCGAATGAGCTGGCTAAAATTCTTACAGATACAGGACTTGAAGTTGAGAGTGTTACGAAATTGGAAGCAGTAAAGGGTGGATTGGATGGTGTTGTTGTCGGAGAGGTGATAGCATGCGAAAAACATCCAGATGCTGACAAACTGAAAGTCACCACTGTGGAGGCAGGCACAGGTGAAACACTACAGATCGTTTGTGGCGCACCAAATGTGGCAAAAGGACAAAAAGTCGCAGTAGCGCTGGTAGGTACTACATTGTATCCGAATCCTGAAGAAGGATTTAAGATTAAGGTTTCAAAAATTCGCGGAGTAGACTCCTTTGGCATGCTCTGCGCAGAAGATGAACTCGGCCTAGGAACATCCCACGATGGAATTATGGTGTTGGATCAAACGCTTGTTACGGGGACTCCATTGGCTAAAGTACTCGAGTTGGAAGACGATTTTGAGCTGGAGATAGGACTTACCCCTAACCGTGCGGATGCGATGGGGCACGTGGGAGTGGCCAGGGATATCGCTGCGTACCTAAATTATCATCACTCATTAAAATTGAATGTCAACTATCTTTCTGTTGCTGAATTTTCAGCCAATGATACTTTGAAGGTAGACATCAAAGTGCAGGATGGAGACCGATGTCCGAGATATTGTGGAACAACCATCAAAAACGTCACTGTCAAACCTTCTCCCACTTGGTTGCAAAAACGCCTCATATCTGTTGGACTTACACCAATCAACAACGTGGTGGATGCAACCAATTTTGTCATGCGTGAGCTGGGAACACCACTTCATGCTTTCGATGCGCGAGCACTGAACGGAAAAATAGTAGTGAAAACAGCGAGCGAAGGTGATAAATTTGTTACACTCGATGGTATTGAACGAACCTTGCATACCTCAGATCTCATGATCACCAATGGTTCTGAAAATTTGTGCATTGCCGGAGTTTTCGGTGGTTTACAATCTGGAATAAAAGATGATACCACTGACATTTTTCTTGAATCAGCGTATTTTGAACCCGTATCGATCCGAAAAACAGCTCGTGCACAAGGTTTGCATACAGATGCCAGCTTCCGATTTGAACGTGGTGTCGATCCGAATTTAACACTCATTGCATTGAAACGAGCAGCACTCCTCATCCAAGAAATAGCGGGTGGAGAGATTGCGATGAATCCGGTAGATCTTTATCCACACAAGATTGAAAACCACCAGCTAATTTTAAGTATTGACAAATGCACCCGTGTCATCGGAAATAAGATCAAAAAAGAGGACATTCTATCCATTCTGAGCTCATTGGAGATCTTTGTAAAGGACGACCGCGGAGACGAGTTGCACCTTGATGTACCGGCATACCGTGTGGATGTAACCAGACAAGCTGATGTGATAGAGGAAATTTTGCGAATCTACGGCTTTAACAATGTGGCGCTCCCATCCAAATTAAACACCTCTATCGGAGTATTTCCCAATCCGGATCCTGAAAAAATTCAGGAGGTTATTAGTGAACTTTTAGTGGGCAGAGGATTCTCTGAAATGATGAATAATTCTTTAACCACTGCTCAATACGTCACAAAATTTGGAGCTAACACCATTCGGGAGGAATGGAACGTTGAACTTTTAAATCCACTCAGTCAAGAGCTGGATGTAATGCGTCAATCTTTGGTCTTCGGCGCCCTTCAGGTGGCCGAACACAATCAGAACCGGCAACATGCGGACATTAAGATGTTTGAATTCGGTAAAGTGTATCACCGTTATTCGAATGGCTACAATGAAAATAAGCGTCTGATTCTGGTTCTTTCAGGAAATAATGAAGCCGAACAATGGAATGCATCGAAGGGACAATGCAGTTTTTATGACGCTAAAGAAATGGTTTGGAGTATCCTTCAACGACTTGGTCTCGGGAACTTCATCAAAGAAGCCCCCTTAGAAGGATCGCTATTAGAGGACGGTGTAGAATGGAGCGTTCTGAAAAAGAAAGTTGGACAGATCGGTTGGGTGCCACAAGAACTGAAAAAATATTTTGGAATTCGTAATGATGTCTTTATCGCAGACCTCGACTGGGATGCATTGTTGGAATCTCTAACATTAACCAAAATCAAGTATAAAGAGTTGCCCAAAACTTTTGTGGTCCGAAGAGACTTCTCACTGTTACTGAATAAATCAGTAATGTTCTCTGAGATAGAAACCCTTGCACGAAATTGTGAGAAAAGGTTACTTCAGGAAGTGGGTCTTTTCGATGTTTATGAGGGTAAAAATCTAGAGGAAGGCAAAAAATCATACGCTGTTTCGTTCACTTTCCAGGATCCGGAAGTCACCTTGAAAGACCAACAGATCGATGCGATCATGGATAAAATCAGAATGGAACTGGAAACCAAGTTGGATGCGCAGTTGCGCTAGATATTTTCGACGATTCGACAATTTGAAGATTCGACGATTCGACGATTCGACAATTTGAAGATGTGATAAATTTATATTTTTTTGATTGATTTCATTTGAGATCTATCGAAGTTGAATATTCATAAAATAGGATGGGAACATTAAATAGATTTGAAGATTTGAAAGTTTGGAAGGACGCTAGGATTCTCAATAAGGAATTATTCTCAATTTTTCTAAACAAGGACACCAACAAATACGGTTTTTTAGGTAACCATATTTTTAAAACATCAGGAAGTATAATGAATAACATTGCTGAAGGATTCGAAAGAGAAGGTAATAAAGAGTTCATTCAGTTTTTAGCTATTGCGAAAGGAAGTTCAGGAGAATTGAGATCACAACTCTACAGGGCTTTAGATCTCGGATTAATCATTGAAACTGATCATGCAACTATTTTGGATAGACTAACTCACATATCCGCCCAAATAAACCTATTCATATCCTATTTGAAAAAATCTGAATTTAAAGGAAATAAATTCAAGGAAAAATCAATTGCCTACGGTGAAAGTAGCGAGTCCCATTTTTTCGAATCAGAAAATTAATTTTCGAATTCTCAAATTGTCGAATTCTCAAACAAAGAAATGAACTACATTATCACAGGAATTGGAACCGACGTTGGTAAAACAGTAGCGAGTGCGATCATTGCTCAGGCTTTGGGTGCAAGCTATTGGAAACCCGTTCAGGCAGGCGACCTTCATTATTCAGACTCCATGAAAGTAGATCAATGGACGGATGAACAAGTCAGTGTACTTCCGGAGCGTTTTTTACTCAAGCAACCAATGTCGCCGCACGCGGCAGCAGATATCGATGGGATTTCGATTGGACTGGATGATTTTCGGATTCCGCAGGTCGATGGCCATTTGATCATTGAGGGAGCCGGTGGATTAATGGTTCCGCTCAACACGAAAGGTCTTTTGTATATCGATCTTTTCGAACATTGGAAAATCCCGGTAATCCTTATTTCAAGACATTACCTGGGTAGCATCAATCACACCCTTTTATCTGTCGAGGCCTTAAAATCAAGAAATATTCCGATCGAAGGGATTTTTTTTGTTGGGAACGAAAACCAAGCTACAGAATCGATCATACTCAAAGTGACTGGACTCAAAATGATCGGACGAATTCCAATGGCCAATGAAGTGAATTCAACATTTATTCAAGAAGAAGCGATTCGAATAAAACCATATTTTAAACAATGAGTGAGCTTTTAAAGAAAGACAAAACTTATGTCTGGCATCCGTTTACGCAAATGCAAACGGCTCCAGAACCGCTTGTCATCACTCGGGCCAAAGGAGCAATTCTCTATGCCCAAGATGGAAAAGAATACCTTGATTGTAACTCTTCGTGGTGGGTGAATGTTCATGGCCATGGAAACGAACATATTGCTCATGCCGTAACAGAACAAATAGGCACCTTAGACCATGTTATTTTTGCGGGTGTTACACATCCGAAAGCGATCGAATTGGCTGAGCGGGTTTCTAAATTGCTGCCCGATCCTTTAGAAAAGGTTTTTTTCTCGGATAATGGTTCGACAGCAGTCGAAGTGGCTCTGAAAATGGCATTTCAGTTCTGGCACAATCAAGGAATCACTAAACATCGATT
>JAJTDX010000051.1 GCA_021298235.1 Cryomorphaceae bacterium
ATGCGGTCTGCGCAGTGGAGACATCTCCAAATGTGCTTGAATTCCGGGGAGCTCCGAATTCATTGCTTCTCGTAATACGGCAATCACATTTTCCATTCTCGAAAATTACTAACTTTGCTTTACTTTTTATTTAAATAACATAGCATGCAACTGTGGAATACCTTAAATAAAGAGGAATTGGAAGCTAAATGGCGTGCAAGTGGATACAAATTCGTAACCATTTCATTCTATCAGTACGCTCATATCGCCAATCCTCAAATCTTCCGGGATCATCTCTTTCAACTTTGGTCAGCTATTGACGTCGTAGGTAGAACCTATGTAGCGAGAGAGGGAATCAATGCGCAAATAGCAGTTCCGATGATCCATCTGGATCGCTTCAGGACTGAATTGTATCAGATCGAGTTTCTGAATGGCGTTCGTCTGAATATTGCAGTGGATGATTCAGAAGCTGATTTTTCCTTCCTGAAATTGAAGATCAAAGTCAGAGATAAGATTCTGGCTGACGGATTGAACGATGAAACGTTTGATGTTACAAATAAGGGGATTCACCTGAATGCTGAAGAATTTAATTCACTGACGAATGATCCTAACACAATTCTCATCGATTTTCGAAACCATTATGAGTGGGAGGTAGGCCATTTTAAAGGTGCGGTTTTACCGGATGTAGATACGTTTCGTGAATCTTTACCCTTTATTGAGGAAGAATACCTTAAAGGCAACGAAGATAAGAACTTGGTAATGTATTGTACCGGTGGGATTCGTTGTGAAAAGGCCTCTGCCTGGTTTAAGCACAGGGGCTTTAAAAATGTGCATCAGCTTGAGGGAGGAATCATCAAATATGCCAATGAATGCCGTGAGAAAGGACTTGAAAATAAATTCATTGGTAAAAATTTTGTCTTTGATGAGCGTCGGGGAGAACGTATTTCTGAGGAGATCATTGCGGTGTGTCACCAATGTGGCGAACCTGCCGATACTCACACGAATTGTGCGAATGACGCGTGTCACTTGCTTTTCATTCAATGTGATTCTTGCAGAGCAAAAATGGAGAATTGCTGTTCATCCGAGTGTCAGCATACGATGCATTTGCCTGTAGAAGAGCAAAAATTATTGAGAAAAGGAAAAGAGTTCAGTAACAAGATCTTCAAGAAAGGAAGGTCGACGAATTTGCCTTTTCAATCGAACAGTGAAAAACCATTATCTTTAACCAACTCATCTAAAGAGGCTAAAAAGTGATCAATGTAATCAATTGGGATGTCAGCTCCGAGCTGATAGAAGGATACCGAACTCCAAATTTGTACGGGTTGTTATTTGTGACAGGAATGATCATCGGTTATTTCGTCGTGCGAAAGATGTTTCGCAAAGATAAAATTGAAGATGCCATTCTGGACAAGCTTGTGTTCTACATGGTTCTTTCCACGATTGTCGGTGCACGTTTGGGACATGTATTCTTTTATGGCCCTTATTGGGATGTAGTAGCACCCGATGGTATGATTCTCGAACGAGGATATTTCAGTCACCCAGGTGACATCATTAAAGTTTGGGAAGGAGGCCTAGCCAGTCACGGTGCAGCGGTAGTTATTCTGATTGCACTTTATATTTTCTCTCGAAAGGTGGTTCATAAGCCCTATTTATGGATTCTCGACCGAATCTCTGCTCCAATTGCTATCGGGGGCGCATTCATTCGACTCGGAAACCTTGTGAATCATGAGATGGTAGGAGATCCTACAAATGTTCCTTGGGCATTTAGCTTTAAGCAATTCTATAACGAAGCGATCGGTGGCTTTGATTCCACACCCCGTCATCCTGCCCAGCTTTACGAATCCATCTGTTATTTCATGGCATTCGGTGTGCTCATGTTCCTCTATTGGAAAAAAGAGTTATGGCAAAAGCCCGGCGTGGTCTTCGGTGCCTTTCTCGTACTGATTTTTGGAGCCCGTTTTTTGGTTGAATTTGTCAAGCTTGGTCAAACTGCCCGCGATGAATACCTCTGGCTGAATACCGGACAGATCCTCTCAATTCCACTAGTGTTAGCAGGCGTCTTCCTTCTATGGAAAGGGTTGCGCACGGAAAACAAAGCAGGATGAGAATTCTCAAAGCACTTGTTGCTTACTCTGTTGTGTTTGCTTTGGTCACGGCTTGTGATTCTGCTCCGCTTAAATCAGATGAACCATCTTCTGATCGGAATGACTCCACAGTTGAGGATACCACAGCTGAAAATTCTGAGTCAAGTTATGACGTCAGCTGGAGAAATCCCGCACTAACTCCTATGGGGGCAAACATTGTCCGCGTTATCAGAGGGTATTTTCTTGTGGGTGAATACGAGAAAATGCTCGACTTCACCATTCTCCCGGAGTGTTATGAGCTGGAAGAAGTGAAATACGCGATCCGCAAATCCAATTGGGGGTATGAGCTGAAGTTGTCAAATCTGCAGTGGCAACCTGATAGTACATTCATTCTTACGATTAAAACAACTGTAAACCAAACGACGGGTTCTGAACAATACATTGGTAAAATCGTTAACGATACCGCTAAAATCTTTCTTTTTCCTGATAAGGAGAATCTTTTTCCCTATTACGGGGATGAAAATCTGTCAGATCCTTGTGAATTGAAACGAGCATTGGATGATGTACTGTTCGGTTTTGATAATGCTGTGATTCTAAAGAAAAGTGAAGCTGCTTTAAAAGCTATCGTACGGTATTTAAAAAACAATCCCTCTTTGCGTGCCCATTTTGTAGGTCACACAAGCAACGAGGGAACAAGTGAATACAACCGTTTGCTTAGCTCGCAACGTGCACAAGCAATCGTCGATCAGTTGGTAAGAGATGGAATCGAACGAAGCCGGCTTTCAGCAGAAGGAAAGGGAATGTCGGCACCGCTGTATCCCAATACTTCAGAGGCTAACCGTGAGCGAAACCGCAGGGTAGAGGTACGTTTGAGTAAGGAGTAGTCTATTCTTTACGCCTGAAAATTCCTATCAGGAAAGGAATAGTTACCATCAGTACCACTTGAAGAAAAATCATTAATCCGAATACCGTCCAAAATCCATAGTCTCTGTAGCTGATGATCCAGATGAAATGCAGAATGGTGGAGATGTTTGAACCCGTCTCACCAAGAAACAATCCGAGAAGAAGGCCGACGAGAAGGATAGAAATCTGCAGGTAGAACCAAACACCAATAAAATCTGAAAAATCATTGATCTCACTTGGGAACAGACTGCTGTCATCAGAGAGTAAACCGATGCTTGAGCATGATTGTAAAGAGAAGAGAATACAAATGAAAAGAAGAGGATGATAGTACGTTCTCATAAACCTGTTAATTATCAATACGGAAGATTAATCATAAAAACTTCAAAGAGAAAATTTTCCAGAAGCTGGTAAGTGAAATATACCGAGGCCACAAGGAGTCCTAACAATGCAAGTCCCATTCCCGGTGCTTCCGATGCGCCAAAAACACTTCCTACCAAAGCAATAGGATATATGACAATCCAAACGAGTATACCGATTAATGTCAATGTCAACAAGGACATTGACGCAAAATACCCCAAACTGAAAAACGATATTTCCTTCACATCACTTAATTTACTCGACAGAAAGACTGGTGTGATCGTACCTTCCTCTTCAAATGTATACCCTTTTCTCCAGGACTGATTAGAGTAGTTTGCATCAATTAACAATTCGTCGTATTGATCTACTGTAGAAATGATTTTAAAGTTGGTACCCGGTCCACTTCTTAAATTGAGTTTTTCGGTTTGAACCGAAGATAATTGCAGCTTTTCAGGCAGAATGCAATCCGTCCATTCGAAAGGCAGGCTGATGTAATCGGTTTCATTGGCTGTTTTAACGGCAAAATTGAGCTTTAGCTCGTCTCCATTTCGTGCTCCCAGAGAATCGAAATAGGCGAGGAGCTCTGGTTTCGCATTCAACAACTTGACAGTTGCTGTAATTGTTTTTTTAGAATCATCAGTCTCAATGTCAATCACCTCAAAGTTTGTGAGTGGACTTTTTGCTAAAAAGCGACGGTTGAGGACGAATAATTGTGAATGGTCTTCCGGCCAGACATATTTGGAAGCCGAATTGATTTCGTTGGCATTTATCCGTTTGAAGAATTTCTTTACCTGGCGTTCGTGGCTGTTACAGGAGAACAAGCATAATATCAGAGAGAAGAGCGTGAAAAGTTTAATACTTTGAAACATGATTGAGTAGCTATTCAGTTTTTGTAATTATAAAGATAGATTTTTGAATTACAAGTGTATGAATCAAATTCCAGGTTTATTTAATTAAACTATTTTATTGTTTAAATTGAGGCTGAGGGAATACGAAGATTAGCTTTATTGTAAAGATTTTATAGCATTTACTCTAACGATTTGGGCGTAGGTGCACACGAAAAGGTTGTGCTTATTTACTGTTTGAGGTAGTATGTTTTTTTGGGCCATAAATTCTTTCATCATACGGTTCGATATATTTCGAAAGGTAAAAAGTTGGTTTCTTCTCATTATTAGAACTAATCTGAAAATTTCCATTCAAAGTGAGCGTTGCGTCTTTAAATTCATAGCCATATCGCATAGCAATATTACCTTGTTCTGTTACTATAAAAACGCTGTCCTTCTTAACCTTCCAGCTACCAATGTCACGAACCTTTGTCCAGCGACTGCTTACTTCCATGGAGGAAAAAATGCCGTCTTTTCTAAAGTTCATAACCTGAATAACCGTGTCTTCAACTAAACGATCAATAACGACTTTGTTCTCTGCAACGGAATCAATCTTCCAAGTGCCATACTTGAAATTGCCAAAATCCACAACTTCAGATTTAGTGTTTTTTTCTTGAATTTCGTTTGACTTGGTTTCCCCCTTCATTTTAGTTTCATTCGAACATGAAGTAATCAAGGACGCGGTTGCTAGTATTATTATAATCAACTTGTTTGCCTTTTTCATTATAAAATAATTTGTTTTGATTTAAACAGGTGCCGATAATGGTTTGCGGCTACCCGAAGGTGGGGTTTTTAAAATACTTCAGGGTCAAATTAGCACTAAAGTTCAATAGAAACACAAAAGTTTAAATCGCCTCACTTTTGGGTAGGTATTGTTATGGTTTATATATAAATAGCTGCAGATTTAAAAGTAACTTGTCTAGAACCAATCTGTCAGAAGAAAAAAATTATTTGTCATTTCACTAATCTGAATCCCGCAGGTGCCTTTTTACTCGTTCGTGCTTGATAAGGACAAATATAAAAAATTGCTATTTGCTCTCCATTACTAAATATGCTGCTATGATTTATATTTTGTGAATACTTTGTCCCAGTTATTTTATAGATAATCTCATTGTTAGAATCCGTTCTTAGATTGTTCAAATAATTATATCCATCTGAATACGAACGCACAGGAATTGGGTTTGTCAATTCAAATCCAAAATTTCCGTAAGCTCCGGGCAATTCATCTTTGTCTTTTTCATCGAAAAATAAGGACTTAAATTGTCGCATTGTAGAATCAAAAAAGTTCTTTATTCCATTGATGAGTAGCTCTTTTCCTGAGGGTGGACGATTGTCAACAGTGGTTGTTTGAATTACTAAACCATTTAAAACTTCAATGTAAAGGTCATTCTCGTATATGGATTCATACCCCATATGTATATAATGAACAAGATCTCCATATGGGCATATAATTGTACCTGAGAACCAATCAGCGAAAACTTTGTCATTTGAATTGAATAATGTGTTTAGTGAAAGTTCAATGTCCTCCATGCATTCTTCTTTCAGTATTCTCAGTAAATTGCCATTCTCCTGCGGAGAGATAATTCCATCTTCAACTTTTTTTCTTTGTTCTAATCTGCTATTATTATATTTCTCTTCATTTCTTATTTGACCATGACCGGTTATTTTAGTGAGGTAAAGTTTGTCTTCGATGATTTCCCATTCTCCGAAATAGCCTCTCCAGAGGTCAGTACATGGTGCAACCAAGCGAAGCTCAATTTTGTTTTTTGTCACATATTGATTGAAGGGCTCGCATGCCATGCCATACTCTTTTCCCTCGAAAATTAATCGTTCATTTGCCTGCGCTGTCATTTTTTTGACTAAAATTTAATTTGAAGCCTTAGAATGACCTTGATTTTAATCGTGCTAAATTGTTTTTAAATCATTCGGAATAGTAATTCTAAACATGAAAATTTGTTTTATCAATACCGTAATAATTTAGTAATTCATCAACGGTTGAATATGTGAAATCAGAGACTAATTCCCATCGCACTCCAAAAAAATTAGTCGATTTGGAGTCTTGTTCTAACTTTAATAAGCCCCAGAGTTGTTTTCTTATGCAAACATATGAAACACCACTGAAGTTATTTAATATAAAGTAATCTGAAAAGTCATTTTCGAATATTTTGTTATTGTATTCTCCCATACCCATTCCGAGAACATCCGACAATGAAAAGATATCATAGTTGTTGTTTAGATTTTTTTTAATTATTAACGGGACTAGACTTCCGTCATGACACGAGCAGTATCCTCTCGATTGAGTTGGTGAAGGATCAGTTTCACACAGGCGATCGATGATCTCTAAATATGATTGCTTAACATCGATATTTCGCTGTTCTCGTTCTTCTTGATAAAAAAACTTTTCAAGTAAATGGATCTTTTCATTTATGATGTACACGATCTCATCGAGTTCTCTTATCAAATTTTCAACTTCATCCTGAATTATACGAATCAAATCATATTGATGTTTGATGATCTCGTATGTCAAAATAGTATAGTAATAGTCTTTTATATTTTCTCTCCATATCAAAACGGCACTTTCGATTTTTTTCTCAATGAAAAATGGAAAAGAATTCTTCAATCTGTCAATTTCATCTGCACAAGTATAAATATCATTTTGTTTGTTATTTATACTTGAATAATCATATTCATTAATATTTCTATTTATTTCATCCTTTAAAGTTTGTAAGGTTTTATGATAGAGTGAAAAACAATTAAACAATTCGTTTTTTTTCAATATATGTTGTTCAATCAAATTTAAAGTCAGATCCCTAAATTTCTGTTCATTCGAAATCATTGATTCCTTTATTGAGTTGAACTTGGACCTTATTTGTTCAGTAATATCATGAAATATTTTATTCGTATGATGATGATAATCTTCTTCTATTTTCATTATTTGTTGATTACAAAAGATATCAAATGAAAAGATTAAAAAATCTTCATTTCCTCCTTCCCTCAAGATACCAAGTGTTTTCAGCAGCGAAGTGTAATTTTCAAGTAAAAGTTTATCGTTTTGAAATATTAATTTTCTTAGAGTTAACAATGTTTCAGTTTCCATGAACTGTTCGAACTCTCGTTGAATCCTGAAATTTTTCAGAAATACTAATAATTCCTCTTTTTCCTCACGATTAAATTCATGAAGATAAGTTGATAAGAATTTAATTTGCCGAATGTCATTTTTAATGTTTTCAATGGTTGTCATATTTTTACTCTTTCATGTTTATTCGATTCTCGATTTGTGAAATACCTTTGGGAAGTTCAATCGCGTATAATGTCATAAAGATAAAATAATTTAGAAATCCTCAAAATCGCGCTCGGTTTGATGTGTTCGAAGGGCAGATATAAATGAATGAAGTATCTCAATTTCAAAAAAACCTCCGCTTTGGCAGGCTCAGTGTAGGTCCTTCATCCCTCCCGATGCTCATTCCATTCGATCGGCACATATCCCCAGTGAGGGAAAGCAGTTTAAAGAAAATCACAAATCCAAAATCCCGAATTCCCTCCGTTTAAATCCCCTCCCTTTCTTGGGATAGTGTTATCTTTGCGCAAAATTTCTGCTATGTCATTAAAATGTGGGATTGTCGGACTTCCAAACGTAGGAAAATCGACCCTTTTCAATTGTTTATCCAACGCCAAAGCACAGTCTGCGAATTTCCCGTTCTGTACGATCGAACCGAATATTGGGACGATTTCCGTTCCGGATCCAAGACTTGAAAAACTGGAATCGCTGGCGAATCCTCAACGTGTGGTGCCTACAACGATGGAAATTGTGGACATTGCCGGTTTGGTAAAGGGTGCTTCTAAGGGTGAAGGTCTTGGTAACCAGTTCCTGGCCAATATCCGTGAAACCGACGCGATCATTCACGTGTTGCGTTGTTTTGATGACGGAAATATCATTCACGTAGATGGCAGTGTAGATCCTATCCGCGATAAAGAGATCATCGACATCGAATTGCAGTTGAAAGACCTGGAAACGATTGAAAAACGAATTGCTTCGATCGCTCGTATGTTGAAATCAGGGGACAAGGAAGTCGTGAAGGAGAACGAAGTAGCGCTGAAAATAAAGTTAGCTCTAGAGCAGGGCAAATCGGTGCGTGCGATCGATTTTGATGAAAAAGAGCAGGAGATCGTGAAGAAATTCCAGTTAATCACGTCCAAACCGGTATTATACCTATGCAATGTGGATGAAGGCTCTGTAAAATCTGGCAATGCGTACGTTGAACGAGTGAAAGAAGCTGTAAAGGATGAGGATGCTGAGGTGTTGGTTATTGGTGCCAAGATAGAAGCGGATATTACTGAACTGGAAACCTACGAAGAGCGACAAATGTTTCTCGATGAGCTTGGTCTCGATGAACCGGGTGTGAACCGTTTGATCCGTTCTGCTTATAGTTTGCTGGAGCTTCAAACGTATTTTACGGTAGGAGAGAAGGAAGTGCGCGCATGGACCATCCGCAAAGGCATGTCAGCACCGCAGGCAGCAGGCGTGATCCATACCGATTTTGAAAAAGGCTTTATCCGCGCTGAAGTGATGAAATACAACGACTACACGACACTTGGTTCAGAATCAGCTGTAAAGGATGCTGGTCGCTTCAAAGTCGAAGGGAAGGAATACATAGTAGAAGATGGCGACATCATGCATTTCCGATTTAATGTGTAATTTTTTATATTAGTTAACTGATAATTCATTCTATGTCGATCGCAGCAAACAATCCTGAACTGATATCCTGGGTACCTGTACCCGAAAATTCTGATTTTCCGATCCAGAACCTTCCGTTCGGGATCTTCCAGACGAAAAACGAAAAACCACGTGTTGGTGTGCGCATTGGAGATCATGTGTTGGATTTGAAAACACTCTATGTTCTCGGGTATTTAGAAAATCTTTCGTTCGAACTTTCGGATTTCGATAATGAATTCCTCAATGCCCTGATGAAGAAAGGCAAGAAAGGAACACGTGAACTTCGCAACCGTATTTCTAAATTGTTGCGCTCCAATGTGACCGATCTTCAGAAGAATGAGCATCATGTCGCACAGGTGTTGATTCCGGTGGATCAGTTGGAAATGCGTATGCCGGTGCAGATCGGTGATTACACGGATTTCTATTCGTCGAAAGAACATGCGACCAACGTGGGGATCATGTTCCGAGATCCGGCAAATGCGCTTTTACCAAACTGGTTGTGGATTCCGGTAGGATACCATGGGCGTGCGAGCTCGGTGATCCTTTCTGGTGTTCCGGTACATCGTCCAAAAGGTCAGATCAAGCCACAGGATGATCAGCCACCGATCTACGAGGCGTCGCGGCTTCATTACGTATGATGGGAAACCGTTGGGTGACAGCATCAGTACCGCTGAGGCAGATGACTATATTTTTGGCTTGTGTCTGTTCAACGACTGGTCGGCACGCGATATCCAGAAATGGGAGTATGTGCCACTCGGGCCCTTCCTTGCAAAGAACTTTGCTTCTTCGATGTCCGCATGGATTGTTACATTGGATGCGCTGGAGCCTTACAAAGTGAACACGCCGGATCAGGATCCTGAAGTGTTGAGCTACCTTAAATTTGAAGGTGAACGTTCGTACGACATCCATCTGGAAGTAGCCATTGAACCTGAAGGTTCCGAGGAGACGATGATCAGCCGTTCCAATTTCAAATACATGTACTGGAACATGGCTCAACAGCTGGCACATCATACCGTAAATGGTTGCAATGTGCGTTGTGGTGACCTGATGGGTTCAGGAACGATCTCCGGTCCGACGGAAGATTCGTATGGTTCGATGCTGGAATTGGCATGGAAAGGAACCAAGCCTTTGAAAATGAAAGACGGATCTGAGCGAAAATTCATTCTGGACAACGATACGGTGATTATGCGGGGACATTGTGAAAAGAATGGCGTACGCATTGGTTTTGGTGAAGTAAGCACCAAAATCCTTCCTGCCAAAAAGTAAGAAGTGAATGTCAGATTCAACGTCTAAATATCCTCATATTGACCTTGAAAAGGAGCGCAAAGAGATCCTCAATGCATTCAAAGGATTATTAAGAGCTGTAGAAGGTCGATCCAAAGAAGATACGCGCATGATTCGCAGAGCCTTTGACGTAGCAGTGGAGGCACACAAGGATATGCGGAGGAAATCTGGGGAACCTTACATTTATCATCCGATTGCTGTCGCTCGTATTTGTGCAGAAGAAATGGGACTTGGTGCAACAGCTGTGGCGTGTGCTCTGTTGCATGATACCGTGGAAGATACGCACATCACATTGCGGGATGTTGAAGACTTGTTCGGTGCTAAAGTTCGCTTGATCATTGATGGCCTGACCAAAATTCCTGAAGTTTTCGATGAAAACGCGTCGATTCAGGCGGAGAACTTCCGTAAGATGATCCTGACTATTTCGGATGACATCCGTGTGGTACTTATAAAAATTGCGGATCGTTTGCACAATATGCGAACGCTGGGAAGTATGCGTCCCGATAAACAGTTGAAGATTGCCTCAGAGACAAAATTTCTTTATGCTCCTTTAGCGCATCGATTGGGATTGTATTCTGTTAAAAGTGAGTTGGAAGATCTGGCGATGCTGTACAGTGAGCCGGATGTGTATGCCAACATCGAAGCGAGCTTGAAATCCTCCAAAGATGTTCGGAATCGATTCATTCGCCGCTTTGTTGCTCCGATTCGAGAAGCTCTGTTGCATGAGGGCTATGTTTTCGATATCAAGGCGCGTACAAAATCGGTTTCTTCCATCTGGCGTAAGATGAACACCAAGGGAGTGCCGTTCGAAGAGGTGTACGATCTTTTCGCTATTCGGATCATTGTAGACACGCCTGTTGAACTGGAAAAACCCGATTGCTGGCGGATCTATAGTATCGTTACGGATTTCTATCAGCCGAGTCCTGATCGCCTTCGTGACTGGATCTCAACGCCACGTGCGAATGGGTATGAGTCCTTGCATACAACGGTGATGTCTCCGCAAGGCAAATGGGTGGAAGTGCAGATCCGATCTAAACGCATGGATGAGATTGCGGAGCGTGGTTTGGCGGCGCATTACAAATATAAGGAATCCAATTCCGAAGAAAGTAAGTTTGACCGTTGGATCGCTGAGATCAGGGATTTAATGGAAAACCCGGATGCGAATGCCATGGATTTTGTTAATGAGTTCAAAATGAATTTGTTCACGGAAGAGATCTATGTCTTTACACCAAAAGGTGAACTTCGTTGTTTGCCAAATGGTTCAACCATTCTGGATTTTGCCTACGATATACATACTGCAATCGGTGATAAATGTATTGGGGCTAAAGTGAACAACAGGCTGGTTCCGTTGAGCTATCAACTGCAGAGTGGAGATCAATTAGAGATCATCACTTCTTCCAAACAAAAGCCCAATGAGGAATGGCTCAGATTTGTTAAATCAGCGCGTGCTAAACAGAAGATACGAACGGCACTCAATGAGGAGCGCAAAGCGATCGCTCAGGATGGCAAAGAAATCCTCGATCGGAAATTCAAACAATACAACATCAAATTTGCCTCCGAAAACATTTCTTTTCTTGAGAAGTATTTTCAACTGCCTTCCGTTACCGAACTGTATTTTCGGATAGCAAAAGGAAAGATCGACCTGACAAAACTCCGAGACATCGATTGTGTAGCTGGAATGCTTCAGGCAGAAAAGAAAAAGGTAAAGAAATCCAAACATCAGGATGATATTGTTCCGAAGCTTGAAAAATCAGATACGCTCATTATTGGGGAGGATTTTAAAAATATCCAGTATCAGATAGCACGCTGTTGTAATCCGATTCCCGGCGATCCGGTTTTTGGCTTTATAACAATCAATGAGGGCATTAAGATCCATCGCAACAATTGTCCAAATGCGGAACATTTGATGTCTAAAATGGCATACCGGTGTATTAAAGCACGATGGAAATCCCAGGATTTGGTTGAGCGCATCGCTGCGATTCAGATTAGTGGCATTGATCAACTAGGTCTTGTAAATAGATTGACGGAAATTATTTCAAAGCAGCATAATGTAAACATGAAATCCATCAGCTTTGATTCCTTTGACGGCATTTTTGAAGGAAGGATGAAAGTGTTAGTGTATGATACGGAGCATCTGGAGCAATTGATGCGCAAATTCGAAGAAGTAGAAGGTGTTCAGCGTGTTGAGCGTTGGGATTCTGAGGAAGAAAATCAATAATGTTTAAGGCTTATTGAATAAGGACTCAGCGTCTTTTGGACGTAGGGTTGGATTCCATTTGAATTCTGGAATGAATTGTTCTTCCGGATCGATCTGGTCGATGGGGTAGAAGACGCCATCAGGTTGAGAGAAATAGGTCACACCAGTTACTTCACCACTGTCCAGATAAATTCTCAGATCACTAGAATAAAGTCTGTTCATACCTACACGTTTTATAACGAACGAAGTATCCGTTTTTTCTTCTTTTTCTGGATAAAAGATCGTGCGTGCGTTGCCGGTAACATCCGTTCGGATAAGCTCATTGTCTGTGAACAGTGCAACTATTTTTTTTCCGGCTACCTGATTGTAATAATTTCCAGAATCTACTTCCATGATGGCAGTTGCATTATCGAAGATTTCAGCTCGTTCGATCAGGGAATCACTAAGAAATAGTTCGATTTTGTCTCCTTTCAGCTCTGCATTTTTAGTCCAGACAATGGGTTGTTTAAAGAGTTCAACTTTGCCGTTCAGTTCGTCATAATTCAAACTGTCGCAACTTGCCTGAAAAGAACTATGAAAAAGTTTCGCACCATGGTAAGCCTTCGAGAGAACAGTGTTTCCAGAAGAATCATTCAAATTGTACAAGGTATCCGCATGGATATATACCGTATCCTTTTTCTGAATTTTAACGGCCAACGCATGTCCGGTTAGAAACGCAAAATGTTCTTTGTCATTGCTTACTGCTCGATCTCCTTGAAACCAGATGTTTTTGAGTGTGTCTCGGTAGTAAATGTTTCCTCTTCCACTCGAACGGCCTTTTTGAGGTTGATAGAGTAGGGTGTCTCCGGTGATCGTTCTTGAACCATCCAGAATTTTAGCATTTCCGATCAAGCTTCCTTCCTCTGTCGGGATGTGGTACCATCCGCGGTCGCAATACAGGGTGGTGGTATCTCTTATGATTTTTGTAGGGCCATAGAAGTAAGTCAACTGTTTGGCATAGTTGTACTGTAGGGTGTCTGTCGTCATCGAAAGCTCTTCATTTTTGTAACTTACTTTCCCTCTGAAAAAGAAATTTTTGGTTTCCGGGTAGAAATACCCTACACGACTGGTTAATACTTCTTTTGAAACGATGCTTTCTATTTTCCCTCCGTTCCGGTAAATGGCCTGGCCTTTTTTTGCATTGTATTCCAGAGAATCCGTGGTGAGTTTGTATTCAAGGTCACGCACCCGAACATGCCCCCAAAGTTTAGCTTTTCTGCTTTTGCCATTGTAATAAAGCGAATCACAAAACAGGTTGATATCTTCTTTGACCACGTGTACATTCCCGTATGCACGAACGACATTGATTTTGTCAAAATAATGAGCGGAATCGCAATACATCGTGTTTCCCTGATATCGAAAATTTACGCCTCCCACCAGGTACTGATACCCAAGCTTTTTGTTGTATCCCAAGACTTCTGAACCGGGAAGGAGTTCAAGTACACTGTTTTGCGCCTTCATCTGAACGTACGGTAAAAAAAATGCGCCCGATAGAAGCGCAATTTTCAGTATTTCAGACATTCGTTTCAAGTCAATGATTGCTTAACGTTTGTTTTCTGTCCGGCCCAACCGAGATAACATTGATTGGAACCTCTAGTTTTTCCTCCAGGTAGCGGACATAGTTTTTCAATGCATCAGGAGCATTGGTGTAGTTATCCAACGCAGTCAGGTCGCAATTCCAACCTTCAAGCTCTTCGTATACCGGGACAATGTTCGCATCCTGAACGTCAAACGGAAATTCTTCTGTTTTATTTCCATCGATCATGTAATGGGTGCACGCTTGAATGGAATCAAAAATACTCAAGACATCTGCTTTCATCATGGAAAGTTCGGTTACACCATTTACCATGATCGCATATTTCATTTGAGGAAGATCGATCCATCCACAACGTCTGGGTCGACCTGTTGTTGCGCCAAATTCTCTCCCTTCCTGACGAATTGCTTCACCTGTCTCATTGTCAAGCTCTGTAGGGAAGGGGCCGCTTCCTACACGTGTACAATAAGCTTTGAAAATACCGATTACTTTTCCGATACGGGTTGGAGCGATTCCCAAACCTGTGCAGGTTCCTGCGGTTACCGTATTAGATGAAGTGACGAAAGGATAGGTACCAAAATCAATGTCCAACATAGTTCCCTGAGCACCTTCAGCAAGTACTTTTTTGCCTTGTTTTAGAGCATTGTTGAGGTAATGCTCACTGTCAACGGCTGTTAATTTTTTCAAAGTCTCAATTCCTTCAAACCAAGGCCCTTCCAGTTCACTTAGATTATACTCAAATCCTTCGTGGTGACTTAAGATTCCAACGTGCTTCTCAACCAGAGCGTTATATTTTTCTCTAAAATTCGGAGTGAAAATGTCACCTACACGCAACCCGTTTCTACCTGTTTTGTCCATATAAGTGGGGCCGATTCCTTTCAAAGTGGAGCCGATTTTGTTTTTTCCTTTCGCAGCTTCACTTGCGGCATCCAAAAGGCGATGGGTAGGCAACATAAGGTGCGCCTTCTTCGAGATCAACAGGCGATTTTTGAAATCAATGTTAAACGGCTCCAGTTTCTCCAGCTCTTTTTGAAAAATCACCGGATCGATCACGACACCATTGCCTACCAGATTTATCACATTTCCGTGAAAAATTCCGGAGGGTATCGTGTGCAAAACATGCTTAATCCCTTCTGAAAAAATCCTTCGCTTCGGAAGGTGTGTTGAAAATCGTGAATATCAAATCGATCTTTGCCAGTTTGAAAAGAGTTTCTACTGATCCTGAAACTCCGGATATTACAAGCTCTCCGTCATTTACCCTTGCCCGGGTCATCATTTTGACCAAAAAACTAATTCCTGAAGAGTTTGTATGGGTCAATTCTGACAGGTCCACGATCCAATTTTTGTTTGGCGTATCCATAGGAAAGACTTGTTCTTTCACCTTGTCCAGCTCGTTTTCACTTAATATCTTTCCTTTCAGGGAAAGAAGACTAAAAGACGGTGTATGTTCCAAATTAAAACCGAGAGACATATTATTTATCATTATTTTGATTTCGCACTCCGTAGAAATAGAGTGAATGATGCTGAACTGTAATTCCAAACAATTCCTCGATGGTATCTTTGATGTTTTGAATTCGAGGATCACAAAACTCTATTACCTCACCGGTATCTGTACAAATCACATGATCGTGTTGTTTTGAACCATGAGAACGCTCGAATTGGGCAATGTTTTTTCCAAATTGATGTTTCCTTACCAGGTTGCATGCCAAGAGCAAATCAATCGTATTGTAGAGTGTTGCCCGAGATACACGGTAATTTTGATTCTTCATTTTAAGGTAAAGTGATTCCACATCAAAATGTCCCTGATAGTTGTAGATCTCAGCCAGAATTGCGTACCGTTCGGGTGTTTTTCGGTGACCGTTCTGCTCTAGGTAAGCAGAAAAAATATTTTTAACGGTAGTTTGTAATTCCTGGTTGGACATTTCGCCTTTGAAAGGGCAAATTTAGTTAAATAATTGAGCGTAGGTCACTTCTGAATACTCTGTTTTTCAACAGATGTTTTCACTGAATGTTAGCTTCGATAAAGCCAATTAAAGCGTGAATTACTTTGATGTGAATTTCTTGTGAGCGATCGGCGAATTCACTCTTAGGTGCGCGGATCTCAATGTCGCATATTTGGGCTATTTTTCCACCGTCCTTGCCCGTCAGTGCAACGACTTTCATTCCTTTAGAACGTGCCGTTTCTACTGCATGAAGCACGTTGATAGAATTTCCTGAAGTAGAAATAGCCAGAAGAACATCGCCTTTTTGACCGAAAGCTTCAATAAATCTTGAAAAAACCTGGTCATACCCAAAATCATTCGATACACAGGAAAGGTGACTTGGGTCTGAAATTGACATGGCGGGTATAGCCTTACGGTCGTTGCGATATCTTCCAGTAAGCTCTTCGGCAAAATGCATCGCATCACACATTGAACCTCCATTGCCGCAACTGTATATTTTGCCTCCTTTGTTGAGTGATTGGACCATGACCTGACCGGCAGCTTCGATTTTTTTAAAATTCTCTTCCGTGCTGAATTCCATTAGGATTCGGCTTGCTTCGGAAAATTGGTCTGCTATTTGTAAATCGGACATCCGGCTGAATTTTTTCAAAAATAAATAATTCATTTAACTTGAAGACTTTCGGCCAAACTTGTTATATTTGAATCGGGTCAAAAGCCCATAAAACAACAACAACATTATGAAAAAAGGTTTACTTATCGTATCATCCTTTCTACTTGGTTTTACTTTGTTCTCTCAGGATGACTGTTACAAACGTCTTGAGGAGGCATTTGCCAAGCGAGGATCTTACACTGTTGCGGATGATATGCACCGCAATGTTATCATCAGCTATTTCGAAAAAGAAGGCACACGTTGTGTTTCTGGGAAGGTCAAGGTCGAGAATGGACAGATCGTTTCCCTCTTTATAATGTTTGACGATAATACCTATGAGCTCGTTGAGAAGAAATTTTACAACGATAAAAAAGCTCCGCCGACCATCGAAAACGGAATTTCTCAAATGATCTATACGCCTGACGGTGAAAAATTTAAGGTCATTTTTATCGAGAAATTAAAGCCGAAGCAAAAAACGGTAAAAGAGGCCGTTTTACCTGGTGATCTTTAAATGTAACTAGAACAAAAACTACTCCCGGTCCAAAAGGACTGGGATTTTTTATGAACGAATATTTCAAACATAAAGTCGTCTGGCTCACAGGGGCCTCCTCCGGTATAGGTGAAGCATTGGCTAAATCTCTTGCAAAGGCTGGAGCGCACGTGATCTTGTCTGCAAGAAATTCCGCATCTCTTGAAGGGGTTCTTCAGACATTGGAGACAGGAAATCACATGGTTCTACCATTGGATCTAGAGCATTCTGAAGATTTTCCAATCAAAGCAAGACAAGTTTTTGAGAAATTTGGCCGCATTGACATTCTGATCAATAATGGTGGCTTGAGTCAGCGCTCTACGGCAGGCGATACTCCAATGGAGGTTGATCGTCGGATAATGGAGATCAATTACTTTGGGAATATCGCATTAACCAAGGCCACTTTGCCATACATGCGACAACAGAGTAGTGGACAGATTTTGGTGATCTCGAGCATTGCAGGAAAATTTGGATTCTTTTTACGTTCAGCCTACAGTGCATCAAAACATGCCTTACATGGGTTTTATGAAAGTCTGTTGCTCGAAGAGGAAAAAAATGGCATCTTCGTAACAATCGCATGTCCAGGAAAGATCAATACCAATATTTCATTGAACGCACTTAATTCCGAAGGAAGAGCACATGGCGTCATGGACCACAATCAAGAAACCGGCATGCCGGCAGATCAATGTGCTCATCAGCTTTTAAATGCGTTGACTCGCAAAAAGAAAGAGGTTCTTATTGGTAACAAGGAAATTCTGGCTGTTAAAATCAAAAGCTTTTTTCCCTCGTTGTTCTGGAGAATTATTCGAAAGCAATCGGCTACTTGACTTCGATAGATGGATTCTTTTCAAGTAGATCTTGAATAAATTCATTTGAATTTTCCGGTGAGATGTAAATATCCCCGTTTTTCGATTCAATGACAAGGCCTTTTAGAGCAAGACCTAATTTTAATCCCACAAAGAAATTCTTGTCTTTCTGAATTCTATAGATTCCCTCGAAAGGCATTTTTTTCCAAAAAATCAGACTACGGCAAAACAATTCATGTTCTCTAATTTCATACCTCGTTGTGTAAATGAGACCAACTAGTAGCATTACGGTCATGCTCATAACACCAATGAAAGGAAACACCTCTGAGAATTTGCCTCCTGATGTATAAAAAATCGAAATTGCTCCCGCAATATCAATACACACTACAAAGAGCATCACCCCTTTAAAGAACCAGTCAACTCTGGAAGTGTAGATTTTGACGATCCCCGACATCTGGGTTTTACCAGGTAAACAATGGGCGTTTTCCCATAAGAGCGTTCACGTCTTTTCGAACTTGATCGATCGTTGCTTCATTGCTAATATTCATTAGCACACGATCGATGAGGTCAACTACTGCGGTCATTTCGTTTTCTTTCACGCCGCGTGAGGTTATGGCCGGAGTTCCAATACGAATTCCTGAGGTTACGAAGGGAGATTCGGTATCAAACGGAACCATGTTTTTGTTGACCGTAATATCTGCTCGGACAAGTGCGTTCTCTGCGTCTTTTCCTGTAACTCCTTTAGATCTCAGGTCAATCAGCATAGAGTGGTTTTCCGTGCCTCCTGAAATGATGTGATACCCTTTCTTGATGAATTCAGCTGCCATTACGGAGGCATTGGTTTGAACTTGCGCCATGTATGTTGTATAACCTTCTGTCAGGGCCTCTCCAAAAGCAACAGCCTTCGCTGCAATCACGTGTTCAAGCGGACCACCTTGTATACCAGGAAAAACAGCAGCATCAAGCAAAGCCGCCATGGATTTTAAGTTTCCGTTATTCCATTTTAGTCCAAACGGATTGTCGAAATTGTGTCTTAACATGATTACCCCGCCTCTCGGTCCACGAAGCGTTTTGTGTGTGGTGGTTGTTACGATATGGCAATGTTCCAGAGGGTCATTAAGTAGTTTGGCAGCGATAAGTCCTGCAGGGTGCGAAATATCCGCTAAAACAAGTGCGCCAATTTGATCCGCAACCTTGCGTATTCTCGCATAGTCCCAATCGCGGCTGTATGCAGAAGCACCGCAAATAATCATTTTCGGTTTTTCACGAAGTGCAACTTCTTCCAACATGTCATAATCGACGAGACCGGTTTCTTTCTGAACACCATAAAACATTGGCTTGTAAAGTTTTCCGGAGAAATTAACAGGTGAGCCGTGGGTCAGGTGGCCTCCGTGCGATAAATCAAAGCCCAATATTTTGTCACCTGGTTGAAGACATGCAAGAAAAACTGCAGCATTGGCCTGAGCACCAGAGTGCGGTTGAACATTTGCCCAAGTTGCTCCGAAGACCTGACACAATCTGTCGATCGCGAGTTGTTCCACTTTATCCACTACTTCACAACCGCCATAATAGCGTTTTCCCGGGAGTCCTTCTGCATATTTATTGGTCAAAACACTGCCCATCGCTTGCATAACCTGTTCGCTAACAAAATTTTCTGACGCAATTAATTCGATGCCGTGCAATTGACGTTGCTTTTCTGCCTCTATCAATTCAAAAATTTCACTATCCCTGTTCATCCGATTAATTTTTAAAGTTGTTTTTCTTTATGAATTTCAAGCAATCCTTCTCTCAAACTTGTGAGCGGTTTGTATCCTGTAAGCCCCATCAATTTTTCAGAGCTTCCAACACGTCTTTCAACTTCATAGTCGTAACGCTTTTTAGGAGCCTCCAGATATATGATCTCTGATGTAGAAGCTGTTATTTCTTTGATCATGATGGCAAGGTCTTCTATACACCATTCTGCCTCATTTGCGATGTTTACAATGTGACATCCATTGATTGACATTAATCGGATACACGCCTCTACGGTGTCGTCAACATAGGTAAAATCCCTTGTTTGTCTTCCTGTCCCAAAAACCGTTATGGCTTCATTCTCCATGGCTTGTTCAAAAAAGCGAGGAACAACCATTCGGTTATCCTGATTCTTTCCATACACATTGAAAAACCGCAAAGAGACTACGTTTAATCCTTTCTCTTCATGGTGAGAAGCAAGATAAATTTCATTGTATCGTTTGGCCATAGCGTATGAAGTTCTCGGGTCTACCAAAACTTCTTCGGTGAGAGAATTATCGATCGCCGAGTGGCCGTAAATACCACTTGTGGAAGCATAAAGAATCTTTTTTACATTGTTTGTAAAAGCCGCTTCAACGACATTCCTTGTACCAATTACTTCAACATCCATTGTTTCAACAGGGTTGTCAGCAACAATGTCCACACCCAGAACGGCAGCAAAGTGAAATATAAGGTCACAAGTCTTGCTTGCCAAGGTGACAACGTCTAAATTCCGCACATCTCCTTTGATGAATTCTACCTTGGAATAGGTTTCCTTGTCCAATTTATTGCCCCTCAGAAGGGAGTCAAGTATTACAACATTGTGTCCGTCCTGCACAAGACGTTTAGCCAGATTACTTCCTATAAAGCCTGCTCCACCTGTGATCAATACCCTCATGAATGTATTTTTTGCGAATATCGGTATTATTTCAATCAATCCCTAAAGACGTCGAATGGAATGTAAGAAGTGTGTTCGCTGGTTTGTTTCTTCATTGAGTATTCCTTCTGAATCAAGGTGGTCAACTCGTACACGACCTGAGGCATGAATGATCCGGTCATTTTCAAAACAAAAACCAACATGAATGATTTTCCCTGTACTCTGGTTATGAAAAAAGGCAAGGTCTCCCGCAGAGCGGTCTTCAAAATGTATCGATCGTCCACATTCTATTTGCTGAGAGGCGTCGCGGGGAAGGTTTATGTCAAAGAAACGTAGAGCGGATTGTGTTAACCCAGAACAATCTATTCCAAATGGTGATTTTCCGCCCCACAAATAGGGCGTGTTTAGATATGTCAAAGCTGCCTCACTGACGTTTTTCCAGGTCTTAGTTTGCGGGCTGTCAACATATGAAAAAACCTCTTTCCCGATGTTAAATGCATCTGTCGGTGCCTGAGGGATAAGTGAGCCTCTGACAAGATTTTGATGCCCCCAAGGAGTCATCAAAACAAGTGATTGGTTCTCAAGGTACCCATGTCCGTCTATCCATTGGCGAAATTCTTTGTGTGTAATAGGTTTCAAGTGTTTTACATCACAATATCCACTGTATCCGTCAAGAACAGTTTGGATCTTTGCCCATTGGCCGTTGCGTTCCACTATGGTTACCGCTTCCCCAAACAACAATTGAGTGACCATTTCAGAGCTGTCTTTCTCCTCAGAACGTATAGGAGAAATACTGACGAAACAATAGGCATAATTCATTTTTCGGTTGAATTTTCAGGAAACCCCGGAGATGAAATAAGTTTTGCGACTTGTTGGATATGTCTTTCGTTGTGATATACAACAAACATAAGTGCATCCCCCAGTCTGAATCGAATGATCTTGGAGATAGAAATAGGAATTCTGACTTTTCTCAAATTCACATTTTCTGCTTTTTTGAGTATTTCGATCATTTCAACCTGTCCTTTTTCGAAAGTGTCCAATGCATTCTCCAAAGAAATTGATTGATTCAATGTAGGATTATACATTTTTGGAGACCGAATAGGACGTTTAATGTTCTTTAGATTGCCAAGCTTCATCGAGCTCCAGGCAGATCTGCCCAGAGGTGAGGACATAAATCGCTCACGCGGTTCCCTGAATCGCGTGCGTTCTATTTTTAGAGCTATTGTTTTGTTGTAATAGGCGGCATATTCGTTTAAATGCGCTAGAATCTCATTCACAGACCAAGACTTCGAATCTTTTTTCCAGCTTTTTTGCGAAGGAGAAAGGTTCGTCAAACGCTCTCTGACAAATTGAATGTTCTGCTCCGTAATGGTTTTGAGCTCATTTAGCAATTCAACAGATAGGAATGATTTCATTTTTCAAAATTACGGTCAAAATCACTAGTAAATGGAGTTGAAATTCATTTTTTACAGAAGATTTATCAACGCGTTTGTGCTAATATTTTCTACATTCGCCATTGTATGAAATGACGATGGCATCTCATCCAAGGGAATCCGCTCGTTAGTGGAGGTTGCCGTCAACTTCGGTGAGGTTGTGGTTGTTGCCCCGGATAAAGCGCAATCAGGGATGGGGCATGCCATTACTGTCAATCAAATACTTCGTCTCGACAAATCGGATATTTTTAAAGAAGTGGAAGCTTTTACATGCTCGGGGACACCAGTTGATTGTGTGAAGTTGAGTATTTCCGAGGTGTTGCATCGAAGGCCGGATCTGATTCTGTCAGGGATAAATCATGGAGAGAATACATCGACCAACGTGCTTTACTCCGGTACGATGTCGGCTGCTGTAGAGGGGGCAATGGAGAATATTCCTTCGATTGGATTTTCACTCAGTGATTTTAATTCGGATGCTGATTTCTCCGGTTCACAGCTTATCGCGAAGACCATCATAGAAAAAGTATTGTCAGAATCGATGCCGGAACACGTGTGTCTCAATGTAAATGTGCCTAAATTACCTTCAGCTGAGCTAAAGGGTTTCCAAATTTGCCGTCAGGCACATGCATTTTGGGAAGATCGTTTTGACAAGCGTGTGGATCAGTTTGGCAGACCTTATTTTTGGCTCACCGGGGATTTTGTCCGAAAAGATGCAGATGAAGGAACAGATCTTCATGCACTCAAAAATGGATTTGCTAGTGTTGTTCCCACACAATTCGATATGACCGCCTATAAGGTTATGGATCAATTCAAAAACTGGAATAAATGAATTTAAGAAACTGGACTAGACATCATACCTATGGCTTGCTGATCGGAATTTTCTCTCCTTTGATATTTGCACCTTTGGTCATCTTTTTACTTGCTTTATCCAGAGGGTTTTCCTTCGGAGAGATTTGGAATATGTTCCTGATGAGTAAACAGGCTTCGAGTAAAATAATTTCACTGGCAATCATTTCAAATCTGATCTGGTTCTATATTTTCATCAACCGAAACAATTACGGATTGGCAATGGGGATCATCCTGGGGACTATTTGTTACCTTCCATATATTGTTTACGTCAACCTGATTATGTAAATGAGCGGTTCTCTAAAGAAGCGTATTTACATGATTGCAGGTGAAGCCTCAGGCGATCTTCATGGAAGCAATCTGATAAAGGCGTTGTTGAAGGAAGATGAAAATCTGAGTATTCGCTGCTGGGGTGGTGATCTCATGCGTGATGCGGGAGGTGAAGTAGTGAAACACATCAGAGATCTCGCCTTTATGGGATTTCTGGAAGTGTTGCTGAACATCAGAACGATTCTTAAGAACATGTCTGCTTGTAAGACAGATGTTCTTGAGTTTAAGCCAGATGTTCTTGTTTTGATCGATTATCCGGGGTTCAATCTCAGGATCGCTGAGTGGGCTTATAAAAATGGGGTAAAGGTGTGTTATTATATATCGCCTCAAGTTTGGGCCTGGAAACAGTCCAGAGTGCACAAGATCAAGCGGTTTGTGGATCACATGTATGTTATCCTGCCTTTCGAAAAAGCATTTTATGAAAAGTTCAATTATTCGGTCGAATATGTAGGACATCCCTTGTTGGATGAGTTGAAGAATTTTCAGCCCTCAGAAGATTTTATTCGTAAATTGAATATTTCTTCAGACAAGCCTGTCATAGCTCTGCTTCCCGGAAGCAGGAGACAGGAAGTTTCCGTCAAATTACCAATAATGCTAGAGGCGGTGAAATCTCTTACAAATTACCGAATCATTGTGGCTGGTTCAACTGCTTTGGAGGAAGCCTTCTACCAAACACTTACAGGAAAGAATACAGAGATCTATTTTGGACATACCTACGATTTACTTTCCGTGGCTGAGGCCGCTTTAGTCACATCTGGAACAGCAACGCTTGAAACTGCTTTGTTGCGAATTCCTGAAGTGGTCTGTTACAAGGGTTCTCCAATCTCGTATCATATTGCGAGGCGACTTATTAAAATTCGCTTCATTTCATTGGTAAATTTGATCATGGACAGGGAAGTGGTTACCGAATTAATTCAAAGCGAATGCAACGCAGAACGATTGCGCGAAGAATTATTGAAAGTGTTGAAGGGCGGACCAAACCGGGAAGCTATGCTTCATGCTTATGATCAACTGCATGCAGAACTCGGGCAAGGTGGTGCAAGTGATAAAGTTGCACGGTCCTTGTTGAAAACTCTGAAGCTTTCAAATTAAACTTGACTGGAAGCACTATAATTTTGTGTCGTGAGAATCATCTTACTAGTTGTTGTATTATGTGCTGCTGTTCATGCCAACTGCCAACAGTTACGTATTGGCCTATACCGAGAGAACAATGTGCTTCGAATCCATCTGAGCTACAATGATGGCAGCTATCGAATTTTAGGAGACACATCAGATTTTGGAGCAATCCTTCCAAATGAATTTGTAGAAATATCATTTGTTAAAAAAGGCAGTCTGATACTTCGCAAAAATAATGTTGAACTGGGAACTTTTACAAAGGTATTCCTTTTGCAAAATCAACCGGGAACCTCTCTGGTGCTTGCTCCAAAATCACCTGCTTTGAAGCAGCGCAAATACATGGATGATTTTGAGCTTACGGCAGGCACAAAAGGTCTAACATTGGTGAATCTAGTTGATATGGACCATTATCTTGGCGGGGTTGTGGAATCCGAAGGTGGTCCAGGAAAAAACATCGAGTATTACAAGGTGCAGGCAGTAATAAGTCGAACATATGCACTCAAATATCTCCAAAAACATAAAAAGGAAGGATTTGATTTATGTGACAGAACTCATTGCCAGGCTTATTTGAGTATGTTGAAGTATTCTCCGGAGATAGACTCGGCGGTTCGACAAACTCGCGATGTTATTATTCGAACAGGAAATGGAAGCCTTATCGATGCGTATTTTCATGCCAACTGTGGCGGTCAAACTTGTGAGCCACAAATGATCTGGAATGAGGAAATTCCATATCTGAACTCATTCAAAGACACGTTTTGTATATATACAAAACAGGCTACGTGGGAGAAGCGCATTCCAAAAAAGGAATGGATCGAATTTTTGGTACTTAAATACGGATACCCAATTTATGATAGCTTGTGTGCTTCAATGGTTTGTAACTTCGATCAAAAAGAGCGAATGGCCTTTTATTTACATCCGATTTTCGGGATTCCCTTAAGAGATATTCGTGATCATTTTGATTTAAAATCTACCTTTTTCTCCTGTCATTTGGAGGGAGAGGAAGTGGTCTTGAACGGAAGAGGTTTTGGACATGGTGTTGGGATGTGTCAGGAAGGTGCGATGAAAATGGCACGATTAGGATACAATTACCAACAGATTATAAGATTCTATTTTCCGGGTGTTGTTCTGGAGAATTCGTTTGACGAACGATTGTATCGCTTAAATTAAGGGGATTATCTAAAAACGTAAACGTCAATCGAGCCACGCTCTTTGGCAAGCTGAATAATCTTTCGGTTATCTTTTGTACTTGTTGCAAAACACCCTAGACTGCGTCCCAATTTGCCGTATTTTCGAAGCCATTTCTCCGTAGCATATTCCGCGGCATGAAATACAATGTCTCGTTTTAGAGCATTACTATTGCTATGGTTCAAGCCAATCACTCGCATGCTTAGCCCGTGTTTTCCAATATACACTTCAGATGTTTTGAATCTACCATAACAAGACATGTTTGATCCCAATTCATTCGAAAATTCAGTGGTGTAAATAAGTCCGGACATTTTACCATGAGTGACGTAGGTGTTGAGAAGTACTTTTTTTCCTTCTTTCACCCAAAGCCTTTTTTTGTAGCTTGGGAGACCGAAGTCAATAACAATAATCCTTTCGTTGGTAGCTGAGACTGCCTCTTTGTTTCTTTTCTCCTCTCGATCGTCTTTTGGAAGATCAGCGTTTTTAACTTCAGAGGAGGGTGAGCTGAGTGTTTTCCAAATCGCTAGCGAAGTAACTACAATAATAACAATGGCGAAAACAGGCAGTTTTTTCAAGGCAATAATAATTATTGAGTGAGTCAGAATTTATTGATAGGAGATCACGAAAATATCCTCGTCCTTTTTCTTGAAGAATTTCTTTTCTCGTGCAAAGCTTTCCAAAGTGCCATTGTATCGAAGGTCCCGGTAAAGCGTTCGTGTTGAATCTAGTTTTCTGGAGATGTCATTGCAAGACGCCTCAAGTCGAATGAGTTTTCTGTTCTGATTAAAAATCGTGAATACGTCTAAATCATCCAGAAAAAGAGAGTACACAAAGAATACTACTCCGGCAATGATGTATTTGTTTTTGTAATATTTCGAATAACGCGAGAGATCCACAAATCAAAGTTAAAAATGATTCTTTAGAGGATAGAACGCTACATCAAGAGTTTTGAAACAAAGTTTGTTAAAAGGACGACTGAATTAATTTACCAACGAATCGTACTTTTCTTTGAAATCAGCATCATTCTCGAACCAGGGAGCGACTTTGTTCATGACATCTTTTGCTTTAGCAGGCTGTTTTGAAGAAATATAGCATTCAGCCGTTTCCATAATGCCTATCTTGAGCATGTTTTTATCACCTTCAGTCCAATCTTCTATTGAGGTAATTTTTTTCAACCCAGCCTCAGCTTCTTTCCACAAAGTTCCTGCACCACTTTTATCCTGTTTACGGTATTTTGTTGCCCCATCTAGATACTTCGCTCCCGTAGAATTGAGAGCAATTTTGTAATATTTCATTACCCACCCGGAGGCCTTGTTGTAATCTTTAACTGAAAGATCATTCGAAATCATCTCGACCATAGATCCTTGGAATTCGGATATAAAATCCATATGATCTACAAGCAACTCAGTACTGTCTTTGACAATTTTAATTGCCTTGGAAAGGGCATTAATAGCATCTTTATAGGCGTTTTTGAATTTCTCTTCCTGAGCACCTGATTTGGAGATTTTGTACAATCCTTTTGCCAAGTAAACATGTGGAATAGGGTCTTTTTTTAAGTCCTCTTTTAAGGAATAATTTTCTGCTTGTTTCACCAATTTCTCATAGTTGGCATCTGCATACAAAATCTTTAGGTCATCGTAACCTGGTGCTTGAGCGTTGAGAATTTGAGCAAATGAGAAGGTTATGCAGAGGAAAAGTAATTTTTTCATGGTTAAAATTTTCTTTCGGATTTCAATATCCATGCCGAAAATAATAAACTTTTTCATTGCTTCGGCAATTGCTTATTTCGTTGTTAATTATTCCACACTTTTCAATAAAAGTGCTAGGATTTCTTGTGCAGCACTTGATATTTTTGTCCCGGGACCGAACACGCCGAATACTCCTGCCTTATACAGGAAGTCGTAATCTTGTTGTGGGATAACCCCGCCTGCAACAACCATTATGTCCTCTCTTCCAAGATTATGCAGCTCCTGAATTACCTGCGGAATGAGTGTTTTGTGTCCTGCCGCTAGAGAGGATACTCCTAAAATATGCACATCATTCTCCACGGCTTGCTTGGCAGCCTCTTTTGGTGTTTGAAATAAAGGGCCGATATCAACATCAAAACCAATGTCTGCAAAAGATGTTGCAATTACTTTTGCTCCTCTGTCGTGCCCATCCTGACCCATTTTGGCGATCATAATTCTTGGTCTTCTGCCTTCGAGTTTCGCGAAACGTTCAGTCATTTCACGCGCGATTTGAAAATCTTGGTCCTGCATTGCTTCTGTTGAATAAACACCTGAAATACTCCTTATGGTGGCTTGGTACCTTCCAAAAACTTTTTCCATAGCAAGAGAGATTTCGCCTAAGGTTGCTCTTTCTCTCGCACATTCTATTGCCAGCTCCAATAAGTTTCCTTTACCGCTACGAGCAGCTTGTTCCAAGTTATTTAAGGTGTGTTCGACTTGTTTCTGATTCCGATCATTTTTCAATTTGTTGAGTCGATCGATCTGAGCTTGTCTGACTTTGGTGTTGTCTACTTCCAGAATATCCAATTGCTCCTGGTTTTCCTCATTAACCTGGTAACGATTGACACCAACGATGATGTCTTTTCCAGAGTCAATCCTGGCCTGTTTGCGTGCCGCGGCTTCTTCAATTCGCATTTTGGGTAGCCCTGTTTCTATAGCTTTCGACATGCCACCCAATTCTTCTACTTCTTCGATCAACTTCCATGCCTCATCCACCAATTGAGATGTTAACTTTTCGATGTAGTAACTTCCTCCGCAGGGATCAATGAAGGAAGTAATGCCTGTTTCAAGTTGGAGATAAAGCTGTGTGTTCCGCGCGATTCTCGCAGAAAAGTCCGTGGGAAGTGCTATGGCCTCATCGAGGGCGTTTGTATGCAAGGATTGAGTTCCCCCCAATGCAGCTGCCATCGCTTCTATACATGTTCGTGCCACGTTGTTGAACGGATCTTGTTGTGTGAGACTCCAACCTGAGGTCTGACAATGCGTTCGAAGGGCAAGTGACTTTTCTTTTTTTGGTTCAAATTGCTTTACGAGCTTCGACCATACTATTCTTCCGGCGCGCATTTTTGCAATTTCCATATGGTGGTTCATTCCAATGGCCCAGAAAAAACTTAATCTGGGTGCAAAATCATCTATTTGCATTCCTGCGTTGACGCCTGCTCTCAGGTATTCCAGTCCGTCTGCAAGTGTGTAAGCAAGTTCAATGGCGGCAGTTGCACCCGCTTCCTGCATGTGGTAACCGGAAATAGAAATGGAATTGAATTTCGGCATATGCTTCGAGGTGAAGGCGAAGATGTCAGAAATAATTCTCATCGAAGGCGATGGAGGATAGATATATGTGTTTCTAACCATGAACTCCTTGAGAATATCGTTTTGAATTGTTCCTGAAAGCTTATCCATCGAAACACCCTGTTCCTCTGCAGCGATAATGTAAAATGCCATGATTGGAATCACAGCACCATTCATGGTCATTGAAACCGACATCTCATCCAAAGGGATCTGATCAAACAGGATTTTCATGTCCAACACAGAGTCTATGGCCACTCCGGCTTTGCCAACATCGCCAATAACTCGTTCATGATCTGAATCATACCCTCTGTGTGTCGCAAGATCAAAGGCAACTGAGAGGCCTTTTTGTCCCGCAGCAAGATTCCTTCGATAGAAGGCATTCGACTCTTCCGCGGTAGAAAATCCGGCATATTGACGTATCGTCCATGGACGAATGGCATACATAGAAGAGTAGGGTCCTCTCAAAAAGGGAGCAATTCCGGATACATATTTTGAAACATCATCTTTGATGTCCTTTGGTTGGTAGAACGATGACAGCGGAATGTTTTCTGCAGTGTCGCGCACCGGATGAGCATCTGTCTTATGATCCGATTTTACGGAGAATTCAAAGGTGTCAAAAATTACTTTTTTCATTTGGACGCTTCTTGTTCTAGGATCAATGGTCTCAATCCCAAATAATCTTCAAATTGTTTAAATGTGCTCTGCTTTGATTCGGGATTCGGGTATTTATTCATCCCAATAAAGATGGAATTAGCATTCAAGAACTGATGAATTCTTAAATCTCTCGTTCTATTTACTTTTGTTGTCAATTCTGCCAATGATTCCTTGGTGAACATTCCTCCTTTTTCTTCTAGAGATTTGAATACTTCCCATGCTTTGGTGCAAAAATTGAGTGTGAGGGATTCCACAGTGTAACTTCCACCCAAGGGATCAATCACAGTATCCAAATAACTTTCCTCTTTCAGTAACAATGAGATATTCAATGCCATTCGTTCCGAGAATTCATTGGCGCCTACAAGTGAATGAGTATCATACGGCTCAATTATAAGGTTCTGAGTACCTCCTGCAATTGCTGACATCGCCTCCGTTGTTTGCCTTAACAGGTTGGTGTATGGGTCATTCAACGATTTATTCAAAGAAATGGTATATGCTGTAAGTTCGCAATTAAAGGTGCAGTTGTGAAGAGGGGAGTACGCTTTAACTACGTTTGACCACAAAGTTCTAAAAGCTCTGAATTTTGATATTTCAGTAAAATAATCATTGCCTATTCCCATGGAAAAATGAACACAAGCGGCTGCTTCATCAATCGTAAGGCCCGATTCAATTAGTTCGAACAGTATGCTGTGTCCCGCAGATAGACAAAAGCCAACCTCTGTGGTAGAAGCGCTTCCTGCTTCAAGTACTTTTTTTCCATTGATGTTAAATGTCCTGAATTGTTTTGCTCGAAGTTCTCTTGCAATGTCCAGCCTTTCAGATTGAGTCAGTATCAGTGGGTCTATGAGAATAGATACGGTGGAAGGCACTCCCTCTGAAAAGTATGAGAAGACCGTATTCCATTGTTCAGTATTTTGCACGTGAAATTCCGTCCGGATGTATTCAAGTCCAACTTGATCCAAAAGCTGGGAAAGATTTATTTCATTTTTTGAAATCTGAAATATCAGTAAATCAGCTCCCTTCATCAAAACGTTCAAAGCTTTATGATTGGCTTGTTTTTCGTCTGACACATAGATAGAGTGACCGACATTCCAATTGTTATTTTCTCTGCTCATTCCTCTGGTGTAAGGAAAGGTGCCGGGTAATGTAATTGCCTTGGGTGAATTATCGGGATGTCCGTAACTTAAGGTGTGGAATTCCTCAATGTCATTTTGAAAAGTGAGTTTCTGAAAATCTTCCTCGGAGAGGTCTTTTCGAAGCTGTGAGATCCACTGATCAAGCGAGGGAATTTCAAAGGTTTCCGTTAAATCCATTTGTTGGAGTTGTATGAGACCCAAAGATAATGCATTTGTAGGATTTGATTATGTGTTCAAAAATTTGTAGGTTGGCATGTAATTTGACAATGTGTGTAAAATTCTAAAATTTAAACCTATGAAATCGTTCGTTAAAATTCTGTTGGTGCTTTTTGTCCTTTCCCTTGGTGTGAATGCCACTGCGGCTGTTTTGCAAGATCCTGTCAAGAAAACAGAGAACAAACAAATCAAAGTGAATCATAAAAAGAACATGAAGAAACGTGTTCAGAAAGCTGAGCCTCTGAAAAAAGGTTAATTAAAGAACAAATAGTAAACCTGAAATGAGAAAAAGAAAGAAAATAATAGTAACTGTAGCTTTTGCGCTTTGCTTTTTGTCAGGCAATGCCCAGAACACGGTTAATACTGAGCAAGATCCAGTAAAGAAGTCGGAGACAGAATCTAGTCCCCTAAAAATTGAAAATCACAACACTACTCGCTCTCACAGGAGGAAGAATGATCCAACCATTTCGTCTCGCCGTAAAGAGAAAAAGTCAAAACATTGATAGCGTTGAACTTGAAAGGGGGCGAGAGTCCCTTTTTTTATGTTCAGATCAGTTCGAATTGAGTGAAGTGATGGGTGAAATGTTTTGAGTGTAGTCTTAACCACTGCTCAAAGTTCAATGCGCCATACAAAGGGTGAACGGTTTCAGTTGCAGCCGGGTTACTGAAATATTCCTCAAAATCAATCCATTCGAGAAGGAACTCATCAATAGCCAAAGCCATTTCATCGTGTCGTAATGGCGCTTTCGGATCAACAAATGAAACCTCAAAATTTCTCGGCATGGCATGTTCAGACTCCAGGAACTGTAGCATTTTTGGAAGCTTTTCTTCGGGTGTTTCTAAAGATAATTTAATTTTTCCCGATGAAATTTTCAAAGAGTCGGTAAGATGTTCGACCATTTGCTGTGCTGTCATTTTTCCCCAAAGTGGTGATTTTTCATCACTCAAGGTGTCTAGTTTGGAGAGTAACAGTGTAATGTCCGTGTCTATAAATTGACTCATTTGTAACCTTTGATTATCGTTAGACTTCTGGGAACGACTTCTACATTCAATTCTTCTCTTACATCGAAAGGTTCGCCATCATAATGAGCAATTCTTTCCGACAAACGGATCCGTGCTTTTTCGAACGTAATTACTTCGACAAACTTACTGAGATGCGAGGTTCGCTTAAAAAAGCGATAAACGACACCGGGAGCTCTAAAAAAACTGAAAGGTTTGAGAAGGCATAGCTCGATTTTTCCATCTGCAATGTCTGAGGTTGGAGAAACCACAAAACCATTTCCGAATTCCGAAGCGTTTGCAACGGTACACAAGATTACTTTTTCAGAGCGTTTTTGGCCGTTGACTTCAAAATCCACCCTCACAGGTTTAAAGCTTCCAAATTCCTTTGTAACCAGCTTGACATAACTCCAGAAACCTCTTTTGACCGATTTGTCGAATTTCTTTGCGATCAGGGCATCAAAACCGTATCCCCCTATACTCAGAAAGGGTTTGTCATTTACAATTACTGTATCCATGCGTAGCGACTGGTCTTTATTAATGCATTGAAGAGCCTCACCGAGATCCATTGGAATTCCTAGGTGTCTTGCGAGACCATTTCCGGAGCCGCAGGGTAGAATTGCCAGTTTTGTTTTTGTTCCAATCAATGATGTTCCGACTTCATGCACTGATCCATCTCCTCCGACGGCACAAATGATGTCTATTCCCTCAAGGCTGGCTTCATATGCTATTTTTTTTGCGTGTTTTCGGTATTCCGTATGAGCAATGTCATAGTCAAATTTTGTATGATCTAAATGAGCTTCGATGATTTCTGGGAGTTCATCTTTGCTTCCGATGCCGGAAATAGGGTTGATGATAAAACGGATCTTTTGCTTCATTCTACAGCTGTCTTGTTGCTGATCAAGTCCCGATTGTAGCGTTGAATAATGGCTTTTAACCTTTTTAAAGCATACAAGCGCCACTGTTTTTGATCCTGTGGCTTTGTTGGAATTGATTGCAATTTCGCTCTGCTCTCTTGCAAATTTCGTGCCTTTTCGTTTGTTAATTGGAAAATAGTTGAGTTGAAATAATATTGGTAAGTACCTTCAATGTAGGTAATTCCTTCTGGAATTGATTTGGAATACAGGGAGTTGCCGAAAGAATAGTAAGTTGTTTTAATGTTTAACAGGTCAAGTGCCGTAGGCATAATATCGAGTTGCTGAAATATCCTCTGTTTTCTCTCTGCATTCACCCGATGTGAAGGATCAAAAAATGCTATTGGAATCCGATACATCATTTCTCGCGAGCTGTATTTCGGATCTGAAGTAGCCGGTGTGTGATCCGCAACGAGTATGAATAAGGTATTGGTATACCATGGTTGTTTCTTTGCTTCCTCAAAAAACTGTTTTAGTGCGTAATCACCATAGTTTAATGATGCGCAAATAGGATGAGGTCCTTTTTTTGCTTTTTTTATATAATTTGGTGGGATGTAATAGGGGTGATGTGAAGATAGGGTAAACAAGGTGCCGAAAAAGGGCTGTTTGAGTTTGGAAAGCTGTTGCGCAGTCCATGGATTGAAGTATTCATCCAGAATACCCCAAGTATGGTCAAAGTGTTTGTCGTTGTTGTATTCTGTCCGGCCAAAATACTTTTCAAATCCGGCTTGGGATGCAAAGCTGTTGAATCGCATGGAACCATTTGTTGCCCCGTGGTAAAACGCAGTGGTATAGCCATTTTCTTTCAGTATCGTCGCCAAAGATCGGATGTTGTTGTTGGAATAGGGAGAGGAAATGTAAGGATTGTCCATCAAAGTAGGGATAGAAGCGATAATGGCCGGTACTGCCTCTATGGACTTTTTTCCATTGGCGATGCCATATTCAAACGTGAGTGAATTTTGCACAATGGAATCAAAGAAAGGGGTGTAGCTTTCACGCTCTTTTTTAGGTCCGGCCCACTCGTTTCCAAAGCTTTCAAGAATAAGAATGACCAAATTGGTTTTATCAGGAAGAATATTTTGCGGAATGCTCTTTTTGATTGGGTTGAAATACCGCTGTTCGGTTTTTTCTGAAAAGAAATGTTTTTCCTCGAGCCGTTCTTGTCCTATCGACTTGATCATCGTAAAGGGGGTGTTCAGAACGAGTGCAGTATTTTCCGGTGCAGTATATTGAGCAGCTTCTATAATTCCAACTGGTTTTAGTTGAGCTCCACCACGAGCAAATAAAATGAAGAGAGGTAAAACATAGAGTGCTTCGCAGGCTGAATGTTTCCATATTTCAGACGAATACTCCAACGGTTTTATCTTTCGATAGAACCAAAAACAAACATATATCAGTCCTGCTAAAAGGAATATTAGAAACCAGAAATCTTTTAGGAAGGTTGAGGCGAGCTGTGCAAAGTCATTTCCTGCACCCAGGATCGCAAAGAGATCTGCTGTTGAACGTTTGTTGGTGTATTTAAAATATTCAAAATCCATCAGATTCATAGCTAACATCAAGCCAGTCACACTCACGAAATAAATCACAAGGGTACGTTCACGAAAGAGTTGTTTTCCAGCGCTCTTCAATGGAATCAAGTAAAGCAAGATATAAAGTGAAAAATAGATGGATATCGATATAATATCGAACCATACGCCATAAAGAAAATCTAAAATTCTCGCATTGGAGAAATGTTCGGAATTAAAAAAATAAAACAAAATGCGCGTCAGAGAGAGTAAGGCGAGTACAATCCCTAATCTGAGGAACAAAATACTCGACCTTTTAATGCAGGATCGGATCAGTGGCATTTACGTTTCATTTTACAATCAGTTTATTTGATGGCGTCAGCCTTTTTTCGAGCCTCTGCCATTATCTGATCTGCTTTTTGGTTCCCTTCTTTTTCAATTTTTTGTGCTTTCTCTTCGCCTTCTTTTTTCAATTTGTCTCCTGCGATTTTAGCACCTTGTTGTTTTAATGGATTGGAACCGGCCTCTTGCATAAGTCGATCAGCCTCCTTTTTGGATTGGGCTCGAACGGCATCTGCAGCTTTTTTAGCTTCGGTTTTTACCTTGTCGGCCTGCTTTTGTGCGTCATCGAGAATTTCCTGCTTTTTCGCATTCAGGTCCTCTTTCACTTCTTTCACTTTGTCCTCAACAATTGCTTTAACAGTGTCCTTGACGGTTTCCTTTACTTTGTCGACCAACTGATCTTTGAGATTTCCGGTTGCTTCGAGCAAGGCTTCTTTAAAATTATTGGTCACTTTTGGATCTGTGACGGTTCCTCCAAGGCCGACTTTTATGGGCAGCACATCAGGAATACTTGTCAAGCTGAGTTTTGGAGCAAGACTGTTCACTTTTGCGATAGCTTGTTCTGCAGCTTTGATCATCGCAGCCGGAATTTCTTCTTTAGGAATAAGCATTTTTAGGTCGTAAGCAATTTTCTGGTCCAACGAGGTGAATCCTGAGACATTCGTTTTGATCTTTCCTAATTGTACGTCAAACGGTTTCACCGTGACTTTCCCGTCAGCGAACTGAAATTTCGCTTTGATGTCTTTTAATGTCTGAGAGGAAAGCTTGGACATATTCAGTGCTTCGCCCATTTTTTCCATCGGCTTAAATCCGGAAACCGTTAGCGTGCTCGTGGATAGATCTCCCAAGCCACTTAGTGATTCATATATTGGTTCCAGATTTGGTTTAAGCTCAGATTTCATTTCAAAATTTGAACTGATCTTCCCGGTGGCATATTTGGCTATCGGAGCAAGTTTTTCAATGGTCAGAAAGTTGTCAGCCAGTTGTTTTATATCAATTTCTTTCAGGCTGTACGCAAAATCAACTTTGGGTTTGTTGTGATCTTTGGTACTATAGCTGCCTTTCAATCCCACTGTTCCGCCCATGGTATTCATGGTCAGGTTATCCAAAGAGGCTACCTCTTCTTTTAATTTTACGGTTCCCTTCACATTCTTAATATCCATTCCATTGTAGCGCAGAGTATTGATGCCTGTGTTGAGAGTGAAATCAATATTGTCCGGAATAAGTGTTGGTTCGACGGATTCAGAACTGTTTTCTGAGGTGGTTGTTGCTTCGGCTTGTGTCTCATCTGCCGGAACGAGGTTCATCAGTTGATCCAGATCCAAATACGTACTGTTGAAGCTAAAGCTCCCATGCAATAATTCATCTCTGAAGACATACCCCATGTAGTTGTCAACTGTTCCGAACATCGAGAAGTCAGACTTGCCGGCTTTTGCTGTCAGCTGTTCGAGGTTGAGGTTTTTCGGAGAGAAACGGAAAAGCATGGCCTGAATAGATACATCTTCGTTCAATCCTTCTGACGTATAGAGCATTTCTTTCAGCTCGATTGTTCCCTCTGCTTTGAATGCCTCGTAATCTCCTTTATCCAGAGAGCTCATTCTGCCGTTTATGTTTACATCTGCATTCATTTTCCCATTGTAGGATTCTCCTTCCTCCATCGGTACGACCTTTTTAAGGGTGGCAAGGTCCAATTTTGCCTGAATTTTTGAGATCAGGAGCGGATCGGTCATTGGATTTCTCATTTTGAGATTTGCATCAATCGTATTTCCAACAAAATCTGCATGGAATTTTTCCACATCGATCGTCATTTTGTCCATGTCTTCTCCACCTACAAACTTCGAGCCCGCTATGATGGCAATATTTGAAATGGTTCCGGGAAGATCGGGATATTTAATGGACGCTTTATCCACGTTTAATTTGAAATCCCACCCCGGCATATTTTTGTCATCCATTTTTCCTTTAACCATTCCCTTCATGGCCAAGTTGCCTTTGGTTACCATGCTTTCATACCCTGATTGATAAAAGGTTGGAATCAAGGACAGGAAATCTTTGAATGTCGCTTTGGAAGCATTTAGCTTAAGGTCCATATTGTCATACCCTTCAAGCATTTCATAAAACCCATCAACAGAAAAAGTCAACGCATTCAGTTTAAATTCGTTTTTTCTCAAACTGAATTTTGACGTTTTCTCTGTAAATTCCATTAAGAGGTTGACGATGGCATTGGTTTTTACTTTAGATAGATACGACACACCATCCATTTCGTAAGTGAGTTCGTCCATGCTTGTTTCTGTTTCAAAATTAATCACATCGGCCGTGAGGTCTCCTTTGCCAACATGATTCATGTTTTTGATGTCTGCAAACATGTCCGAAGCCTGATCATCGTAACGTATGTTAGCTTTTGAAATACTGTATTCTTTTAAGGACAATTTAAAATTTGAAGGTTCTTCTCTTTCTTCCGGGGTTTTCACTGAGTCCGGCTTCACAATGTCGTAGTTGGCAGTTCCGTCATTCAAAATTCTGACATCAAACGTTGGTTCTTCCAAATGGATCTCATCAATCTCTACCTGATCTCCTGAAACAACGCTCCAGAATCCGACATGCGCGGAGAAATTTTTAATATTTGCGAGTTCTACATCCTTAAATTTTCCTTTTCCACTGATTTTAGCATCCTTCAGCTCTATGGTCATATTTGGGAATGTACTGATAAAGGTTAGATCGAAATCACCTAGAGATACTTCTGCATTCAGGGACTTATTGACCTCATCCAGTGCCATCTGCTTCAATTCGTCTTTGAAAAGAATCGGCACGAGTACCAGTGAACTAAGTACAAGTAT
>JAJTDX010000052.1 GCA_021298235.1 Cryomorphaceae bacterium
AACTGATAGTATCCTGCAAAGGTTTTTACCTTTTCTGAATCCATCGCATGAATATCGATCTGCCGGCTGCGAATATCAAGAACCGAATTCTCCCCCATCATATAATCGGTCAGGTTCTGAAAGAATTCCTGGTTTCCGAAATAAAGCGGAACCCCCAGTTGAGCGAGCTCAGCATCCATGCGTAAATCATTGAATTGCGTCGGACGATACACAAAACCTTTCCCATCCTGTGAAGGCATAGAATCGTATGAATTTGCGATAAATCGCCCGTTTCCAACCACAAAAACCTTCCCTTCCTTCGAGCTCTTTTCTTTAAATTTCGACAAAGGATTTTTAGAAAACTCTTCAACGATCCTGTTTTTAAAATGTGAATCAAAAAAGCCTTCTGCCAAACCTGCTACACAGCGCTTGTTGACCGGATCTTCCGGGTTTGCAACCAACTCAGGCTTTTGCGTATAGTTGAGTGGCATTGCAAGATTAACCAAAGGGGCCAAACCTGTTACATTCGAATTGGTTGAGGTTGTCAATACTGGGGTCAGTGCAAATTTACTATTACCAACGAATTGAATCTCACTTGCAAACTTCAACCCGACAGGCTCCAGGTTTCTTGAAATCGGGTGTTTCGTAGGAGATGCCAGAACATGGAAAAACCAAGGAATTAGTGATTGTTTAGCAAAGGGCACAGCTTTCGGAGCACAGCGAACATCTACCAAGTAATTGTCATTGATTTTTATTCCATAGTCGAACAACATACGTTCGAGTCCTGTTTCGTTTCGAGTGGTATGTGTCATCCCTTTCATATTTAAGGAATCCTCATTCAGGTTCAGCACGTCCAGAAAACACATCAAACGTCCGCCTCGCATGACAAACTGATCAATGATGTATAGTTCCTTGTCAGAAAAACGACTTCTTGGACGGGCAATGACCAGTCCATCCACTTTATCGAGAGCCGCAAGTGAATCTTTGATTTCAATGTCGGCAATTGAAAAATAAGGAGATATGAGCGCACGGGCTCGCTGTGTTTGCGCAAACGTAAGCTCCCCATGTCCCTGCAGAAAAGCGATCCTAGGTTTCGATTTTGCCGTTGCCCTGCGAATAGAGCTGATGAGGATGTACTCCAAGTTATTGATCGAGTTTTGGATCATTTCTGTCAAACCATCAATGCTGTATGGTTTTCCGGGAGGAGTTCCGGGCATAAACTGAACATTCTGAACGGTGGAACCACCATATTCAATTAAAGCCCCTGGCCAAACGAGAATTTGACTCTGAGCCCCATCCTTCGAATAAACCACATCCATTGGAATGATTCCTTTGCCTTTGGCGTAAATGCTCTCCCAAAGGGCCTGCTGTTCCGCTTCAGTACCAATAGTGGGATCAATGAATTGGTACTCAATTCTATTACCCGCATATTCTTTAAACTCTTTGAGCTTGTCTTCAATCGTATTCCTGAATTGCTTCAGCTCTGCAGGCAAATTTCCTTCGAGATAGATTTTTATATTGAGACGATTTTCGAAGTTGCCCTTGTTCTCCAGAAAGCTAACTGTTCCATCAGAGAGTGAATAGCGTCTGTCCTCCGTCATATCGATGCGAACATACAACAAGGACGCAATGATATTCACCAAAACGATGCCGGCGATGAAAACAGCCAGAAAAGTCCAATTAAAGAAACCTCCGTATGATCTGTTTTTTTTCATACTTCTAACTTTTAAGGGATTTAATCACCGTTAATGCCGCCATTTGAAAAAGAAATATGACCGAAAGGAAGAATATAAGGTCACTTGTGACAATTACCCCTTTCATAATGGAGTCATAATGTGAAGATAGGCTCAAGTATTGAAAAACAGCGTCGCCTTTCCCTACCAAAACGAATGCACCCAGCAGTGAAAACCCGCTGTAGAAAATAAAGCAAAGGAACACACCAATGATAAACGCGACGATCTGGTTATTGGTAAGTGCTGATGCGAACAGGCCGATTGCCACGAAAACACCTCCCAAAAAAAGCAATCCAATGTATGAAGTGACGGTCGCACCATCATCCAGTATTCCCACAGGATTTCCGAGAAAATGGAGCGAAATATAATACGTCACGGTAGGCACCAGCGAAATAAAAACTAAGGTCACACCTGCGAGGTATTTAGCCAACAATACGTTCAAATCTGAAATTGGTCTAGTAAAAAGAAGCTCAATCGTTCCGGTGCGTCGTTCCTCTGCAATCATTCGCATAGTGATGGCCGGTATGAGTACCATAAGAATGAAGGGGGCTATGTTAAAAAACGGTATTAGGCTCGCCTCGGTATTTTCCAAAAGATTTACGTAGAGGTATTTATTGTTTGGCATCAACCAGTGCAAGAGTCCTGAGGCTACCAAAAAAATCACAATAAATATGTAACCGATGATCGAACTCAAAAAGCTCTTGATCTCTTTAACATACAGTGCCCGCATTGTTGTTTGTTTGTTGTTGCAAAATTAAGATTTGTTTTTTGTTTTGATAAAAGATATTTCCTTCTCTGAAGGGGAAGTCAAGTTTCCCTCCTTAGGGAGGGGGCAAGGCTTTACCGAAATGGTTAGAGCGTTAACCCAAAAACAAAAAGCTCCACCTTCCGGCAGAGCTTTTCAGAATTAATTGAGAAATATATCGTTACGCTAACTTCACATTCACTGCATTCAATCCTTTTCTTCCTTCTTCGATATCGAAGTCTACGGCATCGTTTTCTTTGATTTTGTCAACCAAACCGGTTACATGCACAAAGTACTCTTTCTTGCTTTCTTCTTCGACGATGAATCCGAAACCTTTGGTTTCATTGAAGAATTTTACTGTTCCTTTACTCATTTTAAATTGTATTAAGGCAACAAAGGTACGCTTATCTGCGGAAAATCAAGTGTTTTTATGAAATATTAGTTCTCAAAGCCATTAAAGTACTCCTCCACACTCCACGCCTCGGGTTTGGCAGCAAACCACGGTTTGATCGTTGGCCAGATTCTACCGAAGGTTTCAGAAGTTCTATAGCTCTCTAAATCAGCAGGACTTTCCCAATGACTGTACGTCATAACTGTACATGGATCTTCAATATCCCGAAGTAATTTCATTCCTAAGCATCCCGGGAAAGAATTTACTTGTTCCTTGATACCTTCAAAAAACTGGAGGAATTGCTCAATTTTATCCTCCTCGAAGGTAAGCTTAACAATGCGAATCAACATCAAAAAAGGGAATCTATGGTCGTTCTGGAACCGCGTGGTGTAAATTCTATGCGGATTACATCTCCCAAACGAATTCCAAATAATCGCTCTGCACCGCCATTGGACCCATTGGCTCCACGGTTAATTGCAATCTCAAGATACCCTCTTTGATTAAATACCGCTACCTTCTCTCCCGGAGGAACCTGATTGTAAGTGACGGAGACCTCATCTATGTGGTAATCCTTGTTCCGGTAATAGATCGTAAAAGGTGTATCCTGTCCGAATCGATCGAACAAGGAAGAATGCACATTCGTTAGGGAACTTAAATAACTCCTGATTAGAAAGTACATCATCGATCCTATAGAACCCTTCATGCTCCTCTTCATTCAAAAAGGAACCAAAAAATCCATTGTCGTTGCTTATTAAATACTGACCTTTGAACTTCATTACAGAAGGAAAAGAACCTTCCGAACCGCTAAAGTTGATCATTGGTTCCGTGTCTACACCTATTACGTGTACTGTGCCTTCCGGGAAATCGGCGATACAAGAACTTACCAGAAATGCAGCTTCTGCAGTATCAAAAGGTTTGACATCATGAGAAACATCGATGATCCGTGCCTCCGGACAACGACTTAGAATTGTTCCTTTCAGCGATGCCACATAATGGTCACGCTCACCCATGTCAGTTGTCAGTGTTATGACTTGCATCTCCTTTTTTGCCTGATTCAGAAGCGGAATATTTTCCTAATTTTGGATCAAAAATAAGTTTAAATCGGGCATTTTCTTCCAACCATCATTAAATAAATCAAATTGTCTGAAAGAAGGATTGAAATAACAGGAGTAAACCCCGCAGAGATCTATGGGGTAAACAATAAAAATCTGAAACACATCAAGAGTTTTTTTCCGAAACTCAAAATTAACGCGCGTGATAACATGCTATCGGTGAGCGGTGAAGAGGAAGTTATGGATGAATTTGAACGAAAACTAAACCTCATCATTCAGCATTACCATAAGTTTAATGCTCTTTCAGAAAACAATATCGACAACCTTATGCTAGCCGATGGGGAGCGGATGATCTCTACGGAAGACGGATCAGAAACACTGGTACATGGAAACGGCGGAACTAAAATCAAGGCCAGAACGGTCAATCAGAAAAAGCTTGTTCAAGCCGTAGATGAGAACGACATGGTATTTGCTGTTGGTCCTGCAGGAACAGGCAAAACGTACACTGCAGTCGCGCTTGCGGTAAGAGCACTGAAAGCCAAAGAGGTGAAGCGAATTGTATTAACTCGTCCTGCCGTTGAAGCAGGAGAAAATCTTGGATTTTTACCCGGTGATCTGAAGGAAAAGCTTGATCCTTATCTGATGCCATTGTATGACGCCTTGAGGGACATGATTCCTAATGAAAAACTTGCTGACATGATCGAATTCGGCATTATCGAAATTGCTCCGTTGGCCTTTATGCGCGGACGTACGTTGGACAAGGCATTCGTAATTCTTGATGAGGCTCAGAACACGACCACCATGCAAATGAAAATGTTCCTCACACGAATGGGAATGACTGCAAAATTTGTGATTACAGGAGATATGTCTCAAGTGGATCTGCCGGGAAGACAGAGGTCCGGTCTTGCCTATGCTCTTGATGTGTTGAAGGATGTAGAAGGAATCGGAGTCGTCCGTTTGGGACAAAGTGATGTGATTCGTCACAGTCTCGTTAAAAGAATCATTGATGCTTTTGACAAAGTAGAGCAAGAAGAAAAATTAGCCAAGGCACAAGAAGCTCATGCTGCCGAAAAAAATAATATACGCAAGAAAAGAAACGAATAAGATGAGTAATTCAATCACGAAATCAGATTTTCACTTTCCCGGCCAACTGAAGGTATATAAAGGCAAAGTCCGCGATGTGTACACGTTGGAGAATGATATTCTCGTAATGGTAGCATCGGACCGCATTTCTGCTTTTGACCATATTTTACCAAAAGGAATCCCACACAAAGGACAAGTATTAAATCAAGTAGCGACAATGTTTCTTAACGCAACGAAGGATATTGTACCAAACTGGTTGATTGGCACTCCCGATCCATCTGTAGCCGTGGGATATGCCTGTGAGCCGGTGCGCGTGGAAATGGTTATTCGAGGATACCTTGCAGGACACTCCGCGAGAGAATATAAAGCAGGAAAGCGCATTCTTTGTGGTGTTACGCTACCGGAAGGAATGAAAGAAAATGATCGTTTCCCTGAGCCGATTATTACTCCTGCTACAAAAGCAGAGGAGGGACATGATGAAGACATTTCCAGAGAGGATATCTTATCCAAAGGAATCGTTCCCGAGGAGATCTATATTCAAATGGAAAAATATACCCGAGCTTTGTTTCAAAGGGGTACGGAGATGGCTGCCGAACGCGGACTTATATTAGTCGATACCAAATATGAATTCGGTATACGAAATGGAGAAGTGATCTTGATCGATGAGATTCACACACCAGACTCTTCCCGTTATTTTTACGCTGATGGATATCAAGAACGCCAGAATCAAGGCGATGCGCAGAAACAATTGTCAAAGGAATTCGTTCGCCAGTGGTTAATAGAAAACGGATTTCAGGGACTCGAAGGGCAACAGATGCCGTCAATGCCGGATGAATTCGTTCAAACAGTAACGGACAGATATATTGAGTTGTTTGAACGGATCACAGGGAATACTTTTCAACCTGCTGACACAAACGATATCGAGGGACGTATTGCTCGTAATGTAAATGCTTTTTTAAAGACACTTTGAAGTTGAATCCAACACTCGTAATTGGTGCAAGCGAAAAACCGGATCGATATGCCTACAAGGCAGTACAGCTCCTTCGCTCCTATGGATACGAAGTGATCGCTTTCGGCAACCGAATAGGGAAAATTGGTGACGTACCAATTGTCACAAATTGGAATACTGACTGGCAAGCAGATACAGTAACCTTATACATTAATCCGAAGATTCAGGAACATTATTACCAAAAAATCCTTGACTTGAACCCACGCAGAGTCATCTTTAATCCGGGCACGGAGAACGCTGAATTCGAAACCATCTTAAAAGAGAGGTCCGTCGAAGTCGAAGAAGCATGCACACTTGTTATGCTCTCAACCGGACAGTATTGATGCTTGTTTTTGAAGGAAAAAAGAGCAAAGAACAAAGAGCAAGGATGAATCAAATTATAGATTGAGCTTATTGACTCAGATCATTTTTGCCTAAGAAAGCCTGAATTAAAACAAAAAGCGCCCGGATTACCGGGCGCTTCTATGCACATCTTCTCGAAGCAAGGTGTAAAGATCTACTTGATATCGATCTTCTTGACCGACTTCGGGCTATCGATGTGTCTCTTGGTGACTTCCAGATGAAGTATACCGTCTTTATATGTGGCTTGTATCTTGTTTGGATCTGCTGTTTCTGGCAAGGTAAAGGATCTGCTAAAGGATGAAAAATTAAACTCCTTGCGTCTGTAGTTGCCTTCTTCTGAACTTTCTTCCTTCGCTTCCTCTTTTTCAGAAGAAATGGTCAAAACAGTATCTTTTAACTCTACCCTGAAATCCTCTTTTTTGAGACCAGGTGCAGCCAACGCAATCTGAAAATTCTTGGCTGTCTCTTCTATATTAACAGAAGGAAGAGTTGTACCAAATGCCATAAAATTTCGATCGTTCCACCCCCTTAATTCTCGATTAAATAGATCGTCAACTAGTAAATCTAATGAAGGTGTTAGGTTGGTCGACGGAAAAAACCCGTTTCGTCTTAATAATGTGCTCATGTGTTTGTTTTTTATATTTCTTTTCTTGTTTGTTGAAGCGAAATTAGAGGCACATACACCGGACAAACAAGTAACTTCAATCAAATGGAATTAAACCTCAACTGTTATTTGATGTCGTAGGGTGAAATATTAATCCATCTTGAATGAAGTCCCGAACGCAATGCTTATTTTTACATGCGTTTTAAACAAATAGAATGGAAAAGCTTTCGAAGGCTTTCTTCTCAATGAAGATGATGGCAGCAGCCATGGCAGTGTTCTTCATTGCAATTGCAACAGCGACCTTCCTGGAGTCTGCTTACGACATTCAAACTGCCAAAATTCTCATCTACAACGCCCTATGGTTTGAGGTACTCTTGCTCTTTTTAGCAATGAATCTAATGGCCAATATTTTCAGATATAAGATGTGGGAAAGGCAAAAAATTGCACTGTTTACATTTCACATCTCCTTTCTGGTTATTCTGATAGGTGCGGCAGTCACACGATTCGTTAGCTTCGAAGGCATGATGATCATTCGAGAAGGAGAACGAAGCAATTTTATATACGCTGCGGACCCACATCTATGGCTTAAGGTCAATGATGGGAAGATGCAATATACGTACGCAGAGAAAAAATGGATGTCGGAACAAACAGACAACGATTTTTCAATCAATGTGAACTTTCCTAAGCACGCATCGAAAATTTCTATCGAATATGTCGATTTCCGCAAAAAAATGGTCGACTCAGTAGTTGTCAATGATTCTATAAAAGGGGTAGCGTTGGAGGTCATCACTGAAGGGATGCAATCCAACTACCTTTCAGAAGGCGATTTTTTCATGCTCGGCGATGTAGCTGTATCATACGAAAAAAAGGATGCTGTTCCCGGAGTTTATATTTTTAAAGATGGTGCCCGCATCATGATTCGGTCGAAAGAAACCATGCGCTACCTTCCGATGTCTGAAATGCGAAAAGCACGTCAGGCAGGAGCAGAAGTACCTGATTCACTGTTCACGGAGATTCCTTCTGATTCCGCGGTACTTTTCCAAACGACCACTCTGTACCAGATTGGTGGTCAGCAATTAGTTCTCAAGAGTTCCTTAAAAAACGCAAAAAGAATGCTCCTTCCCTCAGGAAAGCGAAATGTAGGATCGGATTACCTTACGCTGAGGCTTATGGATGGCAAGAAGACACGAACAGTTGTCCTTAAAGGTGGTTCTGGTGAAATTCCAGAAAAAGAAATCTTTGAATTGAATGGACTGACGTATGAAATGCAGTATGGTTCAACCCCGATTGAGTTGCCCTTCTACGTGGGATGTAAGGACTTTCGATTAGAGCGATATCCGGGTTCTCAAACGGCATCCTCTTTTGAAAGCGACGTAACAATCACAGATTTTGAAAAAAAGTACACACGAGATCAACGGATTTATATGAATCACGTGATGGATTACAGAGGGTATCGTTTTTTTCAATCGAGCTACGATCTGGACAACCCTGCAACTCCGGAAAATGAAGAAGGCACCAGACTCAGTGTAAATCATGACTGGTGGGGAACCAACATCACCTATCTTGGTTACTTGTTATTAGCTGTGGGTATGATGCTATCCTTGTTTGCTCCTGTTGGAAGATTCAGAGAGCTGAATGAGAAACTTAAAAAATTAAGGCAAAAACGTGAAGCTTTGGTCACTGCGTTATTCCTTGCAATTTCACTGAGTAGCGGATTTGCCGCACACGATCATTCGGAAAAACCTGTTTATCGGGTAATGGAAAAGGAGCATTCGGATGAATTGGCCACCTTACTTGTTCAGGATTTCCAGGGAAGAATCATCCCGCTACACACCCTTTGTGATCAATTGCTGCGTAAAATTCACCGCGGAAACACTTATAAAGAGTGGAATGCCTTGCAAACAGTGATGAGTATGCACATGTATCCACCACACTGGATGACAGAAAAGATCATTCAGATTCCTTCAAACCTTCGTGCTCCCCTTCATTTGAACGAATACGCTTCCTACACCGAACTAGTCGATAAGGCAGGTCAATTTAAATGGATGAATGAATACAACAGTGCACATCAAAAACTGGAATCAAAAAGAGATGAGTTTGACAAAAAAATGATCAAACTTGTCGAGAAGTATGAGGTTGTACAATCAATATTCAATTGGCAGTACATGAAGATTATACCGGTCAAAAATGAAGCTAATAACACCTGGTTCGTTCCTCTTTCAATGGAGCTCAGGCAGCTTGATACTGTCTCCTCCGTTATAGCCTTACGCTACATTTCATCCTTGAATGATGCCTGCAGAACTGGAAGCTATGGACAAACAAGTGACCTGCTTAAAGATTTGAAAGCATTCCAGAAAAAAGCAGGTGAGAAAGTTGTTCCTTCTCAGACAAAAATAGAACTCGAAGTCAGCTACAACAAGATGGGGATATTTAAAAACACCTATCGCAGCTATCTGCTGCTTGGACTGATTTTGCTGATTATCTTTTTTATTCGGATCTTCAAAAAACCGACAGAGAAAGCAGAAAAAATCTTTAGATTTTCTTCTTATGCCGTGTCTTTTTTAGTTGTGTTCATTTTCGTATATCATGGGATAGGCCTTGGATTTAGATGGTATATTTCAGGTCATGAACCATGGAGTAACGGCTATGAAGCGGTGATTTTCATTGCTTGGGTCACTACACTGGCCGGAATATTTTTCTCAAGAAAAAATCAAGTTGTACTCGCCGGAACAGCGATACTCGCTTCCATGATGATCTTTGTAACGGAGATGAACTTACTGGACCCCGAGATCACACCATTGCAACCGGTTCTTAAATCCTATTGGCTTATGATTCACGTGGCCGTAATTACCAGCAGTTATGGCTTCCTGGGTCTTGCCGCGATTCTCGGACTGATTAACCTTAATCTTTACATATTCAGAAAAGAAAATACTGCGAAGGTTGTTAACCTGAATATCAGTGAGCTGACATATGTTTCTGAAATGACGATGACCATTGGATTATTTATGCTAACGATCGGTACTTTTCTAGGCGGAATCTGGGCCAACGAATCATGGGGCCGTTACTGGGGATGGGACCCCAAAGAGACCTGGGCACTGGTTTCTGTACTTGTCTATGCTGTTATTCTACATTTACGGTTTATTCCTGCATTGAGTGGGAAGTTCCTATTTAATGCTGTTAGTCTTTGGGGCTATTCGGCAATCCTCTTCACTTTTTTTGGAGTGAACTTTTATTTGGTTGGACTTCATTCGTACGCCCAAGGAGAAGGCTTAGGTGAATTCCCCCTCTGGTTGCTTCTAACTGTTCTGTTCTTTGCTCTTCACACCGGATTTGCGGCATACCAGAATCGCAAGTTTCTCCTTGGCTCAAAAGAAAATACGAACGAACAATAAATCTCGAAATGAAACTAGATATCCTTGCTTTCGGAGTTCACCCTGATGACGTAGAATTGTCTTGCTCTGGCACACTGATGAAACATATCGATCAAGGAAAGAAAGTTGGGGTTGTTGACCTGACACGTGGTGAGCTCGGCTCAAGAGGTACGGCTGAAACGAGAAAGGAGGAAGCAGCTGAAGCATCAAGACTTATGGGACTCGAAGTGCGGGTGAATCTCCAAATGGAGGATGGATTTTTTGAAAACAACGAACCCAACAAACGAAAGATTATTGAGCAAATCAGACGTTTCAAACCTGAGATTGTATTGTGTAATGCAATCGATGACCGTCATCCCGACCATGGGCGAGCCTCAAAATTAGTCTCAGAAGCATGTTTTCTAGCCGGATTGAGAAAAATCGAAACCACGATAGATGGAGTTCCGCAAGATGCATTTCGACCGAAATCGGTGTACCATTACATACAGGATGTATATATCAAACCTGACTTTGTAATAGATGTGAGCGCGTATATAGAGAGAAAAATCGAGGTGATTCGTGCTTATAAAACTCAATTTTACGATCCCAATTCATCGGAACCTAAAACGCCTATTTCCGGGAAAGAATTCTTTGATTTTGTAAAAGGAAGAATGATGCAATTTGGCAGACCAATCGGCGCAGAATTTGGAGAAGGATTTACAGTCGAAAGAGAGCCTGGCGTGAATGACCTCTTCGATTTGAAGTAACAGGCAGCTCAGGACTTAAAAATCTCAACGATCTTTTCAATCGTGTAATCGATCTCTTGGCGGTTCGTAAATTTCGAAAAAGAAAATCTCACATTCGGACGATTGAAGTCTGCTCCTATTCCAGATAATACGTGAGAGGGAGAACTCGCACCAGAGGAACATGCCGAGCCTCCACTCGCAGCAATACCTTTGAGATCAAGTGTGAACAATAACAATCCAGCCCCATTAAAAGGAGGAAAGCTCACATTTAAAACGGTATACAAGGATTTTTCATCGCTGATTTCTCCGTTGAAGTAAATTCCTTCAATGGAAGTATTCAAACGTTCGACAAAATAATTCTTTATGCCCCGAATATGGTTTTGATGCGACTCAAGTTCAGAATAAGCCAATTCAAAGGCCGTTGCCATACCACAAATTCCAGCCACATTTTCGGTTCCCCCGCGATTTCCACGTTCCTGTGATCCGCCATGCAATAGTGGACCAAACTTAGATTTTTTTCTGGCATACAAAAATCCAACTCCCTTTGGTCCGTGAAATTTATGTGCTGAACAGGTTAAAAAATCTATTTCCTGATTTTTCAAGTCGAACGCATAGTGTCCAATCCCCTGAACCGTATCCGAATGAAAGAATGCGTTGTGTGTTTTACACAGCACCACTACTTTATCGATGGGTAATAATGTCCCAATTTCATTGTTCGCGTACATGAGGCTGACAAGTGTGCGATTGTCCTTTTTCAATAATTCCTCAAGGTGAGACAAATCGACATTTCCTTTGGAATCGACATTGACGTAATCTATCTCAACATCAAAATTTTTGGCAGCAATTTCAACCGTATGTCCGATGGCATGATGTTCGAGTCGGCTAGTTATGATCCGTTTCACGCCATGGTATTCAATACACCCAAAAATGGCCATATTGTCGGCCTCAGTACCCCCAGAAGTGAAAATTAGCTCAGATGGCTCGCAGTTCAACCACTTTGCTATGCTTCGTCTTGAAGTTTCAATGAGCGCTTTCGCCTCTCTCCCCTTGGAATGAGAAGAAGAAGGATTTCCGAAATTTTCCGTAAGTACCCGTGTCATAGTTTCTACCACAGCCGGGTCGATGGCCGTCGTTGCCGCGTTATCCAAGTAGATCTGCATACGGCAAAGATAGGCATCTTCCTTAATTTACATCACCCTACAGAAATCAACTTACCTTAGAAGTGAAATTACCGATCTCGTGACGTAGCTCCCGAAAATTTCTCTCAAAAGAACTGACCAGATCCTTCGACTTTTGATGACTCTTTGAATCCGTAGGGATGGAAACTTTTGCATCAAAGATTGAATCAATCCTTTTCTCGTCATTTCTGATGGTATGAGAAATATAGTTGGCGTGATTCTCCTGAATGTCCAATTGATTCTGTAAATGTTCCAATTCGAGCAATTCATTCTTCAATTGAATTTCTTTCGAAATATCACTTAGGATAGTTCTAAGATTTCGGATCTCTACCTTATAAAAATCAATTTTTCCTGCAAGCTCCATGTTCTCTTCATGTTCTTTGAAGACGTGTTCTTTTGTTTCCATTGTCTTTAATTTGGAACGAAGATCAGTACTTCGAGTGTTTTTTTGCATGAGCAAATACACCATCAAAGCATGTATTTACTCATTTTTTTTAATTCACTGTTTCAACTGATTTTCATTTGTCTAACTTTACATTTAGAACTTTTAGTCATCGTTACTCCTATGCTAGACAAATCTCACAAACATGTGAATTGTAAAACGTGTCAGGCTCTAAAGTCATCGTTGTTTGCTGAATTTTGCGAATCAGAAATCGGCTCGTTGGCCGAAAACAAATCATGTTCCTATTATAAAAAGAACCAACCCATTTTTCTTGAAGGAAATCTACCTCGCGGTGTCTATTGCTTAAATCAAGGAAAAGTTAAAGTATTCATTAGAGGAGACGAAGGAAAGGAACAGATTATTCATATCGCGAAAGAGGGGGAGATTTTGGGATTTCGCTCCATGTTAAGTGGTGAGACTTTCAGAGTTGCGGCAACGACCCTTGAGGAAAGTAATATTTGTTTCATCCCTAAGGAAGATTTTTTATCGATGATTGACTCAAATCCTGCTTTGCGCAACGGGATCATGCGTGAATTATCAAAAGAATTAGGTGAGCGAGCTGTTTTTATAACAAACCTTGCACAGAAATCAGTCCGTGAAAGACTGGCATTTGCACTTCTTGTTTTGGACAATGTTTATAGAGATGAGATGATCAATTTAACACGGGAAGACATGGCGAACTTTGTAGGGACCGCAACCGAAACATTGATCAGACTCCTCAAGGATTTCAAAGAGGAGGGGTTGATCAAAATTCACACTAGAAAACTCGAAATTTGTAATAGGGATAAACTTGTCAAGCTGGCTGGAAAATAAAATTCCAATTTCGTAATAGACTAAAAACTTTAGGATGATTAAAAAATCAAAAGTTTTTCGCGGTACACTGTTCCGGCACTGCTAACGGTCACGAGAAATGTTCCAGCACCTAATTCAGACGCGGAGAATGAATAAGAATCTCCCGAAAACTCTTTTTGATAGATACATTTCCCATCAGACCTCGTAATCGTTAAACTTCCAGAATTTACCGGAAAATGATAATAAATATCTTCTGATGTTTGTGCTATAGAAGGATAAACGTTCAGTTTGTCAGTCGTAATTTCAGAGAGGGACAAATATGATTCTTTTAATCTTACAAGACCTGAATTATATGTTCCAAGCCAAACATTTCCGACCGAATCTTTTGAAATGGATAAAATGTCATTGTCCAGAATCTGCGAATTTTGAATCGTATAATTGCGCCAATCATTGGAATTGGTTCGTACAACCAAACCATTGATTTGTGTCCCAATGTAAAAATTCTGGTCCTTGTCCAGATACATGCAATTCAGACTGTTTGATGGAAGTGCAGAATTGGAACCATTAAAGGTCATGAAAATAAGGTTACCAACATCCGTATAGAATCCTTGTGAGGTCGTTGCAAACCACGGCCTATCAAGCGCGTCAATTTGTATTGCAATAGTTGAATTATCGGGAACACCATTGTTGATCAATGTATAATTATTCATTACGCCATTGTCAAAATACAACAACCCGCCATTGATGGTGCCTACATATGTTTTTCCATTGGAGGCGTGTGCAATACAGGAAATATTATTCGAGAGAATTCCAGAATTTTCTACCGTCCAGGATTGCCATGAATTGCCATCAAATAACGATAACCCTTCCAGGGTACCTATCCAGATTCTATCAGAAGAATCCACACTTATGGCGCGAACAAAATCACAGGGAATTCCTGAATTTTGAGTGGTAAATTCGGCCCAAACGGAACCATCATACTTGAACAACCCACCTGTCATGGTCCCGACCCAGAGATTGTTTTGACTATCTGTATCCAAGGCCCTGATCCTGTTGTCAGTTAACCCGGAATTAGAAAGCGTAAATGTTTCCCAGCTGCCACTGCTCAATTTTGCCAAACCCCAATCTGTGCCTACCCAAAGATCTCCGTTTCGGTCGGTCTCCAAACACCGGATAGTGTTGTTTGGTAGCAACGAGTTGGACTCATTGTATACATCCCATTCCGTATTTAACTGACTAAAAGCAAAACTTCCGCTGCTAAAAAGCAGCGGAAGTAGAAAAAAGTATGTACACCTTAGAATCATTCAATCACAATACGACTGGTATAATTTTTACCCTCGAAATGAACATTCATTAGATAAACTCCTTTCGATAGAGAAGTTCCGTCCACAGAGAATTTATTCAATCCTTCATGATGATCCACCGTATGCTTGTAAACACGTTGTCCGATCAAATTAAGCATTTCAACATACAACGTTCCATTGTAATTGGTAGTAAATTGAACATTGAACTGGCCATTGTTCGGATTTGGAGCTACTTTTAAAGAGCGCTGGAATGGAATGTTCTCTACTACACCTGCACAACTTGCAACAACTGCTTGAACAGGCACAGATGGACTTTGACATGTACTATTAGTTGTCAATACTTCCCAATCGTAAAAGAAATAGTAATAAGATGCACCAGCAGAAGCACCAGTTATTTCTAACACCTCCGGAAGATCATAGGGGTACATTGCGCTGTTGTTGTTTCGGTATAATCCGGAAGTCTGGATGTTTTTCCCAACTAATCGTAAGCTTGAATCCTGAGGGACAGAAAAATTTAGCTCAACACGACTTGCACCGGAAGGAACGGATGTAGTCATAGTGGAAAGCATCACTCCATTTCTGTCTTGAAGCTCTATGGTCACATTACCGGAAGATTGAGAATACAATAACACGGATTTAAGTGTAAAAGGAACGCGGCTATTGAAAATTTCATATTGATCCGAAGTAACATAGCCTCCACCTCCAATACCATTAGTATATGGCTCAGAATTGAGGGTATCATTGTAAGAATCAGTATTCACCGCATAATATGTAGCACTTGAAGTCAAAACTGGCGTGACATATGAAGTTCCGGTACCGACTAACAAACCTGTTTCATCATACCATGTTACATCTCCGCTGGCTTGTGCAGTCAATGTCATGGATCCAGAAATACAAACCGTGTCACCAGTCAAAACTGGAGCGGCGGGAGTTACCTCATTTACAACAAAAGGCTCTGAAGTTCCCGATCCACAATGGTTCGTAACCGTACATGTGTAAGATCCGGGTTGATCAACGGTAATTGACTGTGTAGTTGCACCATTGGACCACAAGAAAGATGTACCTGCAGTTGAGGTAAGTGTAATCGACTGACCTGAACATAAGTTGTGTGAATTATCAGAAGATATCGTCGGTAAGGCTCCAGAACCTGCTGGCAACTGTTGTGTCAATGTCACCGGGACGGCAGTATAGTTATTGTCCTCTCTTTCTTCAAGAAAGATATCATTTTTGTCCACTTCCAAAACGATATAATAGTCTCCATTACATGTGTTTGGAGGAAGATTGATCCACATTCCATCAAGATGCTTTCCATAAACATCTGTATAACCCGAAGAAATACCTTGCTCAACAACCGAACAGTTGTAATTTCCACCTCCCAAGGCCCAGTTAGGAAAATCTACATTATACATCGTATTTCCACCCATGTAAACCGTATTTTCATCACGACAATGTCCGTCGTATGTACTTCCAGCAGTACCGCACTGGCCGTAATCCATAAGACAAAAACCAATTTTAGCACCCGTACCTACAATTGGCCAATTAAGGGGATTTGGATCGCTTGTTTGAATTCTTAAGGTCATGACTGCCCAGTCATCCACATGGTTGTGCCCGTGAGCTGGGTGGTAAGTTACACTTCCGGCATACCTGTCAACATAGGTCATTGCATTACCCTGCTTCTTGTATATCCGTTGAGTGATCAATTGCTTTGGATTCAAATACCCGTTCGGACATGTAAAAGCTCCACTTGAAGGCACATTAAATACGGTGTCGTTTCCACAAAGAAAAGTTCGATTACCACTATTATCCTGACCACGAACGGTGAAGGAACCATGTCCGATATTTGGAGTAGAACCTGTTACTCTTAATCTTCCATCATCTGGACCCTGCCCAGTGTAATTTGTTCCGGCACCTGATTGTGGATATTCCGTAAAACCACCATTACTTATTCCTTTCCAGGATGCCGTAATATCCGGCAACAATAGGCAGTTTGAAGTCCCATCTTCACAAACACAGGAGGTTGCATTTGTTGTGGTACACTGTGCATTAGCAACTTGAATACCCAACAAAAATAAAAGAGATGTAAATAATCTTTTCATTCATAGTAATTTTAGCATGACTGCCAAGTTACAATATTTTTTTTTACTGATTGAAATCATGTTATTATATTTTCACTCTGTTTATTTTTGACTCCATGTTTTCGAAGGGATCTAAACTTTACAGTATTTTCAGAAAAAAATGTCCTCAATGTCATGAGGGTGATTTTTTTGTTTCGCACAGCTACGACCTAAGCAGAGTTGGAGACATCCATGAACATTGCAATTCATGTGGGTTGAAATATGAGCACGAACCAGGATTTTACTATGGTGCAATGTATGTTGCATACGGCCTAGGCGTAGCCCTTTTCGTGACACTGTGGACTTCTTTCAATTTATTTTTTGACAACATTTCAATCGGCATAGAAATAGCTATCATTGTTCTTGCCGTTATTATTCTTGGGCCGGCCATGTATTCTCTGTCAAAGATTATTTGGGCAAATATGTTTATTTCATACAGTCCCAAAGCATCTTCGAAGGATAATGACAATTCTGCAAACGGATAGATTTAATTTTATCTAATTTTGCATCCGTTCAAGAAAACGTATGTCAGAGATAATTGTCGTTACAGGTTTGCCTCGTTCAGGCACATCACTCATGATGCAACTTCTAGAGAGTGCAGGTATTCCCATTTTAACGGATGGTTTGAGAAAAAGTGATATCAGCAATCCGGAGGGATATTACGAATATGAACCTGTCAAAGGAATTGTTAAAGACAATTCTTTTTTAAAAGGAGCCGAAGGAAAAGCAGTAAAAATCGTTGCACCTCTTCCTATGTTTATGGATTCCACCCTATCCTATCGCGTGATTTTTATGCGCCGAGAAATCGACGAAGTGCTCCGTTCACAAGAAAAAATGCTTAACAAAGACCAGTCTGCGGAACGCGAAAAATTCCGAATGATCTTCGAAGGTCATCTAAGTAAAACGTATGCATTTCTGGAAAAACATTCCATTCCAAGTTTGGATGTTCATTTTAAAGAACTAGTCCAAAATCCTGAAAAAGTGCTGAAAGAATGGAAAGAATTCCTCTCATTAGACACAGAAATGGATGTTTTGATGAACGTGGTCAAACCTGATCTATACAGAAACCGATGAAAGAAAAAAAAGAATTTAAAGTGACCGCAGAAGGTTCCCTAGGGATCCTGGCTTTGGGCGCTGCAGGAATCCGACTCTGGCGAAAAGCGATGGCGGAAAAAGAGAAGAATAAGGGAAAGACTAAGCGTTCAGAAAATGGCAAAAGAAAGAACTAAAAAAGTCCTGGTTATAGGTTGGGATGCCGCCGACTGGAAAGTAATTGAACCCCTCATGCAACAAGGCAAAATGCCTGCGTTGAAGAAATTCATGGAAGAAGGCGTTTATGGTAGAATTCAAACGCTGGACCCACCCCTTTCCCCGATGCTATGGACATCTATTGCCACAGGATTTCGCGCTGATCGTCATGGAATTGGTGGTTTCATAGAACCTCTTCCGGATGGTAGTGGACTACGTCCTGTTACCACAACTTCCAGAAAGGTAAAAGCAATTTGGAATATTCTGACCCAAGTCGGAAAACGAAGCAATGTCGTAGCATGGTGGCCCAGTAATCCTGCAGAACCCATCAACGGTGTTATGGTTTCTAATCTTTACCAAGTAGCAAACAAACCTCTGGGCAAAGAATGGGAGATGCCGAAAGGGACCATACATCCTGAGTCAATGATCGACGAATTGAAAGACCTGCGCGTCCATCCTCAGGAAATTTCCATGAGCATGGCTGCCCCTTTCATTCCCGAACTTGCAAAAAACAAAGAACTCAAGAAAGAGAAACGATCCATTGGAATCGCTAAAGTGATCGC